>URWQ01000001.1 GCA_900551635.1 uncultured Collinsella sp.
GCCGGAGAGCACTTAATGTGCTCTCCGTGCGAGCAGGACTGTCCGAGCAGGCGACTTCGCATGCCGCCGGGCAGCCGGGGCCGACGTGGGGTTCAAAGATTTTTAAAAAAGCGGTCGGCGCGCAGTGCGCCGACCGCCGATATATGGGGTCTGATGATTTTTACCAGCTAGAGCCTCTTACTCGTCTAGGAGATCTTCTGGCATGTCGTTGCCGTCGCCTAGATCGACTGGGGCTTCTTCGGGGGCAGAACCGTCTTCTGTTGCTTCGCCTTCGGGCTTCTCTTTGGCTGCCGTCATGCGGGCTACGGCGCATACGCGGTCGTTGTCGTCGACGGTCATCATCTTGACGCCCTGGGTGGCGCGGCCGGTCTGGCTGATCTCGTCGGTCTTGACGCGAATGACCGTCGCGCCCTCCGTCACGATGAACAGCTCGTGCTGCGGGCCCACCGTCTTCATGGCCGCGAGGTTACCCTTACGTTCGGTCATTTGAATGGTGTAGACGCCCTGGCCGCCGCGATTCTGCTCCGGGTAGTCCGCGACCGGCGTGCGCTTGCCGTAGCCGCGCTCGGTGATGACGAATAGATCGCCGTTGCCGTTAGTGACTTCCATGCCCAGAACGCTCACGCCGTCCTTCAGACCGATACCGCGAACGCCGCTGGTATCGCGACCGGTGGCGCGCACCTGGTCCTCGGGGAACATAATCGCCTTGCCCGCGGTGGTTGCCATGATGATCTTGTCACCCTCGCGCACGCGACGTACAGTGAGCAGCGCGTCGTCGTCCCTCAGGTTGATGGCGATCAGGCCGTCGCGACGGCTGCGGTCATATGCGCTCATCACGGTCTTTTTGACCATGCCGCTCTTGGTGGCAAACATCAGGTACTCGTCGGCCGGGAACTCGCGGCAGCTGATGACGCTCGCGATCTTCTCGCCTTCCTCGAAGGGCAGCAGGTTGACGATCGCGGTACCGCGCGCCTGGCGCGTACCCACCGGCAGCTCGTGCACCTTCAGGCGATAGACCTTGCCCTTGCTCGAGAAGAACAGCACGTACTCGTGCGTGGACGCGATGAACATCTCATCGATAACGTCGTCCTCTTTGAGGTTGACGCCCGACACGCCCTTGCCGCCGCGCTTTTGGGCGCGATAGGCGGCCACCGGGATGCGCTTGACGTAGCCGGTGTGGGTGATGGTCACGACCATATCCTCGTCGGCGATGAGGTCCTCGACATCCAGGTCCTTCTCAACCTGGCTGATTTCGGTACGGCGCTTGTCGCCAAACTTCTTGGAGATCTCGCGCATCTCTTCCTTGATGACGCCCAGAATCTTCTCCTCGTGCGCCAGCAGGTCCTCGTAGTAGGCGATGGCGCGGCGCAGGCCGTCCAACTCTTCTTGGATCTTGTCGCGCTCCAGGCCGGTCAGGCGGCGCAGCTTCATCTCGAGGATGGCAGTGGTCTGCTCGGGCGTAAAGCCAAAGCGTTCGATCAGTCGGCTGCTGGCCTCGGAGTCGGTCTGCGAGGAGCGGATGATGCTGATGACCTCGTCGATATGGTCGAGGGCCATCAGGTAGCCCTCGAGGATATGCGCGCGGGCCTGGGCCTTCTTGAGGTCGAAGCGGGTGCGGCGGGTGACGACGTCGACCTGGTGGTCGATGTAGTGCTGCAGCATCTCGCGCAGGCTCAGGCATTTGGGAACGCCGTTGACGAGTGCCAGGTTGTTGGCGCCAAAGGTCGTCTGCAGCGAGGTGTACTTATACAGGTTGTTGAGCACGACCTGCGGAATGACGCCCTTCTTGAGCTCGATGACCAGACGGATGCCCTTCTGGTTGGACTCATCGCGCATATCCGAGATGCCCTCAATGCGCTTGTCGTTGACGAGTTGGGCGATCTTCTCCTGCAGGGTGCCCTTGTTGACCATGTAGGGAATCTCGGTAAAGACCAGGCGGCTGCGGCCGGTCTTGGTGGACTCCACATGTGCCTTGGCACGCACGGTAATGGAACCGCGGCCGGTCTCGTAGCTCTGCTTAATGCCGGCGCTGCCCATGATGATGGCGCCGGTGGGGAAGTCCGGACCGGGCATGATCTGCATGAGCTCGTCGACGGTGGCGTCGGGGTTGTCGATCAGGTAGCAGGTGGCCTCGATCGCCTCGGTGAGGTTATGCGGGGCGATGTTGGTGGCCATGCCGACGGCGATGCCCTGGCTGCCGTTGACCAGCAGGTTGGGGAAGCGCGCAGGCAGTGCCACGGGCTCGGCGAGCGATTCGTCGTAGTTGGGCTGCCAGTCGACGGTATCCTTCTGCAAGTCACGCAGCAGTTCCATGGCGGGCTTGGCCAGGCGGCTCTCGGTGTAACGCATGGCCGCCGCGCCGTCGCCATCGATGTTGCCGAAGTTGCCGTGACCGTCGATGAGCGGCGTGCGCATGGAGAACCACTGCGCCAGGCGGACCATGGCCTCGTAGACCGCAGAGTCGCCGTGCGGGTGGTACTTACCGATAACTTCGCCGACCGTCCAGGCCGACTTTTTGTGTGGGCGGTTGGGGTAGATGCCGCTCTCGTTCATCGCGTACAGGATGCGGCGGTGTACCGGCTTTAAGCCGTCGCGCACGTCCGGCAGGGCACGCGCTGTGATAACCGACATCGAATACTCGATGAACGACTGCTTCATCTCGCGACCGAACTCCGAAATCTGGAGCTGGCCGCCGTTGATGTCCTCGCCGGCCGAGGCGCCACGATCGACTTCGCCAAAGCTCTCCTCGAGCTCACCGTCGTCGTCCTCTTCCTCATCATCATCGGCATCGGGGTTATAGGCGTCCGGATCGCCGTCCTCGCCCTGCTCAGCACGGGCAAGCAGGCGCTTCAGATCATCGGGCATACCGGCATCGCCGGCCTCGTCCATACCCTCGTTATTGTTGATATCGTCTGCCACGTTACCTCCTCTTAAGCGTCAAGGAATCGTGCATCATGTGCATGCTTCTCGATGTACTCGCGGCGATAGCCGACCTCGGAACCCATCAGCTCGCGCACGGCGCGGTCCGCCACCACGGCGTCCTCGATCGACACACGCTGCAGAATGCGGGTCTTTGGGTCCATCGTCGTCGAGGCAAGCTGTTTGGGGTCCATCTCGCCCAGGCCCTTGTAGCGCTGGACGGTATAGCCCTTGCGCTTTTTGGTGATCTTGCCGTCCTTGGCCTTGCCGTCCTCGTCGTTATCATCGGGGTTCAGGCCCAGACTCTGGATGGTATCGCGCAGGATCTCGTCTTCGGGCTGGCGGCCGTTGGGATACACGTAGTGGATCTTGTTGCGCACCTTAATGCCAAAGATGGGCGGGCAGGCAACATAGACGTAGCCGGCATCGATCAGCGGACGCATGTACTTGTAGAAGAACGTCAGCAGCAGGATGCGGATATGCGCGCCGTCGACGTCTGCATCGGTCATGATGATGATCTTGTGGTAGCGCGCCTTGGTGATATCGAAATCGCCGCCGTCGCCGGCACTCGTCGTGACGCCGCAGCCGATCGCGGTAATCAGCGACTGGATGGTGTCACTCGAGAACGCGCGATGGTCACCAACGCGCTCGACGTTCAAAATCTTGCCGCGCAGGGGCAGAATCGCCTGGATGTCTCGGCGACGGCCGTCCTTGGCCGAACCGCCTGCCGAGTCGCCCTCTACGATGAAGAGCTCGGTCAGCTCGGCATCGCGCACCGAGCAGTCGGCGAGCTTACCGGGCAGGGACGCCGTCTCGAGCAGGCTCTTGCGACGCGTCGCCTCGCGCGCCTTGCGGGCGGCGTTGCGCGCCTTGCAGGCCTGTTGCGCCTTCTTGACGATCTCGCGAGCGGGCTTGGGATGCTCCTCGAGGTAATCGACAAGGCCGTCGGTCACGATCTTGAGCGTGAGCGCGCGCATATAGGAGCTGCCGAGCTTGGCCTTGGTCTGGCCCTCAAACTGCGGATCGGGCAGCTTGACCGAGATAACGGCCGAAAGGCCCTCGCGCACATCGTCGCCGGTCAGATTGGCGTCTTTTTCCTTGAGCAGGTTTTGCTTGCGCGCATAGTCGTTGATCACGCGGGTGAGCGCGGTGCGGAAGCCCTCAAGGTGCATGCCGCCTTCGGGGGTGTAGATGTCGTTGGCAAACGACATGACGTTCTCACCGTAGCCGCTATTCCACTGCAGGGAAACCTCGACCTCGCCCATCTTGGCCACAGGCGCGTCCGGGTCCGATTTGCCCTCGATGTAGATGGGCTCCTTAAAGGCCTCGGGAACGTCCTTGCCCTCGTTGAGGAACTTGACGAAGTCGATGATGCCGCCCTCGTAGCAAAACTCCTCCACGTGGGGAGTCGCTTCGCGCTCGTCGGTCAGCACGATTTTGAGATTCTTATTGAGGAACGCCGTCTCCTGCAGACGGTTATGCAGCGTATCGAAATCGTAGATGCAGGTCTCGAAGATCTCATCGTCGGGCCAGAAGGTGACGGTGGTGCCCGTCGAATCCGAGGTGCCCACGACCTCCATCTTCTTGACGGTCTTGCCGCGCGAGAACTCCATCTCGTAGGTGTTGCCATCGCGACGAACCTGAACGACCACGCGCTTGGACAGTGCGTTGACGACGGAGATGCCCACGCCGTGCAGGCCGCCCGAGACCTTATAGGCCGAGTTATCGAACTTACCGCCGGCGTGCAAGATCGTCATGACGACCTCGAGCGTCGGGATCTTTTTAACAGGGTGCTCGTCGACGGGGATGCCGCGCCCGTTGTCGACGACCGTGATGGAGTTGTCGGCGTGGACCGTCACCTGGATCTCGGTGCAGAAACCGGCCATGGCCTCGTCGACGGAGTTGTCAACGATCTCCCACACCAGGTGATGCAGACCGCTGGCGCTCGTCGAGCCGATATACATGCCCGGGCGCTTACGAACGGCCTCGAGACCTTCGAGAATCTTAATCTCGCCGCCATCGTAATCGTTTTCGTTTGCCACACGTCCTCCTTCAGTCAAGAAAATGTGTACAGCCTTACTAGTTTATCGTAAAAAAATACCCTCGGGAACGAGGGTATTTGGCTCTACAAGGCCACCAGATGCGATTTAAGGCTCTTTTTTGCTTTGCACGCCCTTGGCCCACTCGGCACTGGCTCTCATGGCGTTCTCGAGGGCCTCGCGCAGTTTTTGGTCCTCGATGGGTGCCACTTGGCGCTCGATCTCGGTGCGCTCGGCCTCACTTAGGTCGGCGTGCGGGGCCGGCGGGCGCTCGGTCGTCGCCGGGCGCAGGCGCTCCTTGGCGGCGGGTGGCGTGTGACCGGGCGCGGTGGTTTTGAACACCAGGCCGTCCACATGCGCACCGGCGCGCTCCATACGCGCGCGGATGATCTCGCGCAACAGCGTCATTTCCTGCGTCCACGAGGGCGAGTCGAGATACACCAGCAGCTCATTGGACTCGGGCAGGTAGCGCAGACCCGTCACATGCCGCCCCTCGCGCGTGCCCGAGCACACCGCGTTCCACGCGCGATAGACCGCACGAGATTCCTCTGCAGCCTCCATCTGCGCGCGGCGGTCAGGTGTCGCGGCCGCCAGGATGCGCTGGCGCTCTGCGTTCAAAAACCCACTGAAGGCGACCGTTTCGCTCTCGCGCTCGTAATTAGCACGTCTCACCCATGCTCACCACCTTGGCTCGATCAAGCAGATCATCGGTAAAGTACCCCAGGTTGGTCGTGGTTATGACCGTCTGGATATCATCGCCGATCAGCCGCAGGAAAGCACCGCGGCGTTCGCCGTCGAGTTCGCTCATCACGTCGTCCAAAAGCAGCAATGGGGCGGTGCCCAGGACATCGCGAGCCACGGCCACCTCCGCCACCTTCCAGGCCAGAACCAACGTTCGCTGCTGACCTTGGCTGGCAAACGAACGGGCGGAACGACCCGCCACGGTAAACTCAATCTCATCGCGATGCGGTCCCACCAACGTCACGCCGCGGCGAATTTCCTCGTCGGCGTGCTCATCAAGGGCAGCCAGCATGCGCTCGTACGCCCAGCCCTTCAGCTCTTCGCGATCCTCGACCTGGGGCAAATCCCCCAGCGTGGACGTATAGGTCACGCTGGCAGCCTCGCCGGACGCCACTTGCCCGTAGGCAGTGTGCACATGGCCCGCCAGCCGGTCGAGTAGGGCCAACCGGTGCACGAGCAGGGCCGAGCCCGCGCGGGCAATCGAATCGTTCCACGCGCCGAGCATCTCACGGCAGCACCAGGTCTCCTTGAGCAGGGCGTTACGCTGGGTCACGCAGCGCCCATAGGTGCCCGCAAGATCGGCATAGCGTGCGCTCAGTTGCATGCCAAAGTCATCGAGGGCGGCGCGGCGCACACTGGCGCCCCGCTTAACCATGTCCAGATGGTCGGGGCAAAACAGCACGCTCGGCAGAACCCCGCGCACACCGGACGCAGCGCAGCGCTTGCCGTTGCGGCTAAACGAACGCTTGCCGTCTTCCACGCTCAGCCCCATGTCCAGCACGCGCCCGTCACCTTCGAGCCTCAGCTCGACCTTGCATGAGCCCACGCCGTCGTGCACGAGCTCGGCTGCGGTCGGATGCCTAAACGAGGCGCCACTCGTCAGCAGCTGCAGCGCCTCTATGAGGTTGGTCTTTCCCGCCGCGTTGGGGCCTGCGAGCACTGTCACGCCGTCGCTCAGGGCAAGGCGGTAACTGTCGAAGCTGCGATAGCGCGCAACGGAAAGATCGCGTGCGAACATGGTCATGGGCAGCGCTAGATACGGACCGGCATGACCAGGTACAGGTAGTTGATCTTGTCGTAGGACTTGAAGATGCCCGCCTGCGAGTAGCTCTTGAGCTCCAGCGTGATCTCCTTCTCCTTGGACAGGGCATTGAGGCAGCCGAAGATGTAGTGGTAGTTGAAGGCGATGGTACCCGACTCGCCCTCGGCCTCGACGTCGATCGTCTCCTGCGCAAGGTCCTGGTCATTGGAGATGGAGGACAGGCCCATCTGCCCGTTCTCGACATCGATCTCGAACTTGACGGCGGGGTTGGCGCTCGCGATAACGGCCACGCGCTTGAGGGCGGCGTTAAAGGCGGCGACGTCGATCTTGACGCTCGTCACGCACGAATCGGGGATGAGCTGCTTGTAGTTGGGGTACACGCCCTCGATGCGGCGCGACACGTAGGTGGTGTTGCCGGCCTCGAAGACGACCTGGGTGTCGGTAGCCCCGATCATGATGGTCGCCTGGCTGGCCATGATGTTCAGTGCGTCGTTAAAGGCGTCAGCCGGAACGTTAAGCTCAAAGGAGCCTTCGAGGGTCGAGGTCTCGACCTGCGTATCGCACACGGCCAAACGGAAGGAATCGGTCGCCACCAGGCGCACGGTGTTGTTCTCGACCTTCATGTGCACGCCACCCAGGATGGGGCGGGCCTTGTCGGTCGAGGTGACGCGCCACACGCGGCCGACCATCTCGGACAAGATATCGGTCGGCAGTTCCACGGCGCTCTCGATGGCATAGGCCGGAAACTCGGGGAAGTCATTAGCATCGAGCGTGTTCAGGCGGAAAGAGCTCTTCTCGCAACCAATCAGCACCTGGCGCTCGGACAGCTCAAAGGTGACCGGGGCATCGGGGAGGGTCTTGGTGATATTGGAGAGCATCTTACAGGGGATAACCATCTCGCCCTCTTCTTCGACATGCGCCGCGATGCGATGACGGATCGAGATGGTGTAGTTGGAGGTCTGGAATTCCAAGATGCCGTCTTGCGCCTTGACGAGCACGCCCGACAGGATGGGAAGGGTGGATGCCGAAGCGACACCCTTCATAACGACGCCGATGGCTTGTGTAAGCGAGCTCTGGCTGACGGTGAACTTCATCTTTTAATACCTTTCTATAGATATAAATATCTTAATAATAGTAATAGCACTGACGAAACTGTTGATTACTCCCAAAGACGCAGGTCAGACCCAAAAAGAGAATCGACAGCAACCTGTGTGCAACAGGGGTGGTTTTCCACGTTCAAAACCTGCGCAAAACTTTTCATCACCGCGGGTTGGGTTTTAGACACCTTATGCCCGTGGTTTCGACAAGTTTTCAACAGGTGTCTCTATTTCCCTACGAGCGCAGTGTAATTTTATCGCGCAGCGACTTAAGGTCTTCGGTGACGGTGCGGTCTTCCTGGATCATCTTCTGGACCTTTTTGTAGCTCGTGCTGACGGTCGAGTGGTTGCGGTTGCCAAATTCGGCGCCCACCGCCGTGGTCGTCATCTCGCACATCTCGATGGCCAGGTAGATAGCGATATGGCGTGCTTTGGCGATATTGGCGTTGCGACGCGGGCCGATGAGCTCCTCGTGCGTCACGCCGTACTGCTCTTCGATGACGGACTGAACCGTTTGCACGTTGATCTTTTTGGCCGATGTGTCGAAGTACTGGCTGGCGATGGCGTCGATATCGTCAAAGGTGAGCTCCCCGCCCTCGCGTTCGCGGTCGCCCGCCTCGCCGGCGCAGCGCTCGCAGAAGCTCTCGAGTTCGCGGATGTTGGTGCCCGACACCTCTGCCATGTGCTTAAAGTGCTCATCGGTCAGGTGCCCGCCGTCGCCCCCATAGGCCGCCAGCAGCGAGTCGTCGCCTGCCTCGGGAGCGGCGACGATGGTGCTCTCGTAATAGCGCTGCAAGATCTTGTATTTCATCTCGTAGCTGGGCTCTGCGACTAGGCAGAGCATGCCGGCGTTGAAGCGGCTGGTCAGACGCTCGTCCATGCTCAGGTCCTTGGGGGCGCGGTCTGCCGCGATGACGACTTTCTTGTTGTTGCGGATGAACTCGTCCATGAGCTGGAAAAAGTAGTCCACACTCGCGCGCTTGCCGATGATGTTTTGGATGTCATCGATGATGAGCACGTCCACGCCGTGGTACGCCTGCATGATGGGGGCGTTGCTCTTCTTTTGACGGTCGAACTCGGTCATCAGGTCGTCCAGATATGCCTGGGAGTTGGCATACTTGACCTTGATCTCGGGCGACTTCTCGGCGAGCTCGTTTTTGATGGCGAGCAGCAGATGGGTCTTGCCCAGCCCCGATTTGCCATAGATGAACAGGGATGTGCATGTGCCGCGCTCGTCCGCGAGGGCGGCAAACTTGAGTGCCGAGCGATAGGCATGGCTGTTCTCGGGGCCGTAGACAAAGTTCTCAAAGGTAAATTTTGAGTTCGCGGCGAGCGGGGCTCCATCCGTATTCTGCTCGGCCGGCACGGTCGGTGCTGGCATGGGTGAAGCGGGGGCCGCAGCTTGCGTGGATTTAGTCGGCGCTCCGCCCTTCATCTGGTTCATCATGCGACGAAAATCGTCGGCCGAGAGCGTGTTCTTGATTGCAATGCCTGAATCCGCGCCCGCCGCTGCGTCGTGAGCGATGGGCATGTGCGTGACGGGTGCGTTCGTTGACGTCGCCGCCGCGCTCGTCAACGGTGCCATTGTTTCACGGGAAACATCGCTGTGCTGGTGCTCGATTGTCGGCACATCGCCTGCGGAGGCCGGCACCGCCGGGGAAGCAGCGGGAGCCGTGGCGGGCGCCGTGGCGGCAGCGGATTCCGTCGCGGCGCCTTGCGGTGCCACGATGTCGAGAGCAATCGGTGCAAAGGCGATTTCTTCCAGATAGGCCTCAATAGTCGGCTGATGCTTTTTGAGCTGCGCGATGGCAAAGCGCGAGGGGGCCTCGATCGTGAGCGTATCTTCGGTCAGGCTTATGGCGCGCGATTGCCCCAGCATGTTGATGAGGCGTGCATCTTGGCCGTCGCGCTGGCAAAAGGCGATGGCATCCCCCAGGATGATGCTTGCTTCCTCGTCCACTGTCTCTCCCGTTCTTTAGCTCTGAGCTCGCACGCGAGCGGCGCCGAGTTCGGTCAGATGGTATTTCTGGCCATGCTTGATGACCAAGCCGGCCTGCGCCAAGTCATTGAGCGTGCGTGACCAAGTGGGGGCCGAGTTTCCAAACGCCCTCGCAAGATCGGTTGCGCCGCACGCTTGATTTTGCGCCAGATAGCCCAGCGCGGCGTTGCCGCGATCGCTTACGAACACGTCCGGTTGTGGCTGTGCATACTGATTTACTGCATTAGGATACATCATTTGAGCTGCTGGTTGTTGAGAACTCTGCGTCGGCGGCATTTGCTGTTGAAAACTTTGAGGCCACTGTTGGTAAGGCTGCGGAGGCGTCTGCTGGGTCCAGGGGTTGTACTGCTGCTGCGGCATCTGCTGGTACGGCTGCTGATATCCCTGCTGGTACTGCTGCGGGAACTGCTGGCCATACCCCAGTGGCGGCATCTGCTGATATGGATATCCCTGTTGGTACGGCTGATAGCCCATTTGCTGGCCACCCGGCGCCCCCGTCGCCTGCTGCATTGCTGCTGCATCCTGATCAGCCAGCGGCATGGCCTCTGGCATGTTTGGCGGCATCGACATAGATGCCGCCTGGGGTTCTTGTGTGGGAAGCATTCCGGGCTGCTGCATCTGTCCCACGGGGGGCTGCATCTGCTGCGTTGCCACGGGCTGCTGCGCAAAAGCTCCCGGCAGGGGATGTGTGGGCTGCTCCGTCTCGGGCCGCACGGCAGCGCCGCGTCCGCCGGCACGCTCGATTTCCTGCACGCGTTTAGGGTTCAGGCTTACCGTAACCACGGTGCCGTTGCCCATGTTGTCCTCGATGGATACGGCACCGCCGGCGTTTTCCAAATACTCCTGCACCATGGGAAACCCTGCTCCGGTTCCACGGATATAGCGCTTCATCTTGCTGTTTGCGCTGGTAACGCCAAAGTCGAAAGCACGTTCCTTGTCGTTGATGCCGGGTCCTTGGTCAGCAAAGCGGATGGTGTCTCCGCCGTCCAGAATCGAGATGATGGGCTCGGCAAAGTGTGCGTGGATAAAGTTTTCGACAATCTCGCGGATGACCATGAGCGAGATATGGCCACCTTGTTCTTTCATGCACTGGTAGACGGTGTTGGTCGTCTCTTCCAAATACGTGCGGACATCTTGCGGATCAATGACGATCACCCGCGGTGTCGACAGCATGTCGTCATAGACGGCGATGCGCGCGGCGTACATGGCTTTTGGCGCCTGCGTGGTCGTCTGCTCGCCTTCCGCACGCTCTTCGCGCACGCCGGTGATGTGCTCGTTGTCGGGTGCCGGGTCTCCGGAATCGACCATGGTGTAAAAGTCGTCAGACATGCCGCTCGCAATCTTTCAAAAGGTTTCGAACAAATAGTAGCTCACCGTGCAACGTTTCTCATCTTTCGACAACTTTTCAAAACTTGTTGAAAACTTTGGAAAACGGGTGAAAAGTTCTCAACATTGCCAACATGACCTGTTGAAAACTCGATGAAATATCGTGAAAGGTTGCCATGAGGCGCAAATTTCGGTTGTGCTTATGGGGGAACCGTGTGAACTGCGCAACCTTTTACCTTTGATTTCTTGACATTTGAACATTGATTTCCCTACAATCTTCAAGCTCACGTGTCTATATCTGCGTCCGCGTCCCCGCGGACACTCGAAATGCAGCAGGAGGAACTTAAGATGAAGCGTACGTATCAGCCTAATAAGCGTAAGCGTGCCAAGACCCATGGCTTCCGTGCCCGTATGGCCACTAAGGGTGGTCGTGCCGTGCTCGCCCGTCGTCGCGCCAAGGGCCGCAAGCGTCTCACTGTCTAGCAGCGATACACACATCTCGCATGAAGACTATTAAGTCTCGGCAAGATTTCGAGCATGTGTTCAGTCAGGGGCGTCGTTTCAATCACCCTCTGATTCGAATGACCATATGTGAATCGGTTGGCGAAGGCGACTCCGGAAGGGTCGCCTTCGTTGGTGCTAAGCGACTCGGTTGTGCCGTCGTGCGCAACCGATCTAAGCGTGTGATGCGCGAGGCCGCCCGCAGCTGCGGATTTCCCGTTGCGGGTTATGACATCATCTTGTTTGCAACTCCCAAGACGAGGGTTTCCTCGCCGCAGGAGATGGACAAGGCGTTGCGTTCGCTTATGAAGCGCGCCGGCGTTGCCGGGGAGGAGCGATGAGCAATCACGTTTTGCGACGTGTTGCCATCGCTCCTATTCGCATATATCAACAGGTTATTTCGCCCTTATTGCCTGACGCCTGCATTTATTACCCAACGTGCTCGCAATACGCCATCCAGGCGATTGAGAAGCACGGTGTTTTGAGAGGCTGCTGGCTTGCCGTGAGGCGCATCGCTCGCTGCAATCCCCTGCACGTCGGCGGTTATGACCCTGTGCCCTAGCGGGCACTCGCTATCGGAGGAAAACTTACATGTGGGATTGGATCGTTAACATCCTTTTCGAGCTGCTCAAGCTCATCCAGACCTTTGCGGTCGACTGGGGCCTGTCCATCATCATCCTGGTGGTCATCATCCGTCTGCTGCTGACGCCGCTTATGCTCAAGTCGACCAAGTCGACGGCTCGCATGCAGGTGCTGCAGCCCAAGATGCTCGAGATCCAGGAGCGCTATGCCGACGATCCCCAGCGTCAGGCCGAGGAGATGCAGAAGTTCTACAGCGAGAACAAGTTCAACCCCATGGCTGGCTGTCTGCCGCTGCTGATTCAGATGCCTATCCTGTTCGCCCTGTTTACATTGCTGCGCAACCTGCCGCAGTACTTTAACGACGGCACGTTCTCGTTCTTCAACATCCTGCCCGACCTGACCACCACGCCGAGCGCTTCCTTTGCCGATGGCTTTATGGTTGCACTGCCTGCGCTGGTTTGCCTGATCCTGTTTGCCGTCCTGACCCTGATTCCGCAGCTCTATATGTCGCGCAACCAGACCGGCCAGCAGGCTCAGAGCATGCGTATGATGGCCGTTGTCATGACGGTCATGATGCTTTGGATGGGCTGGAGCCTTCCCGTTGGTGTTCTGCTGTACTACGACGTCTCGTCTGCTTGGCAGGTTATCCAGCAGATTTTTGTGACGCAGAAGGTCATCGACAAGGCGAAGGCCGATGAGGAGGAGCGTCTTAAGAACGCTCCGCTGCAGGTTGAGGTCACTCGTCGCGAGAAGAAGCCGCGCCCGCACAAGAAGAAGTAGTGGGATATCAATCTTATTTAGGTACCTAACTTTTGGAGTACGTTATGTCTGAAGAGATCATCGAGGATATGTTTGAGGAGGTTGCCCCGCAGGTTGCGGGCGATTATCCCGAGATTGCACAGCGCTACAAGGCTGGTGAAGAGCTGACCGATGAGGAGCTCGACACCATTGCCGATGTTGCGATTTCCATCCTGCGTTCCATCCTTTCGCACTTCGATGCCGCCAACTCTCCTATCGATGAGTATGAGGGCGACGAGGGTGAGCTGATTTTGGATGTAACGGCTCCCGACCTTGCTGTTCTCATTGGCCGTCATGGTCGCACCCTTGATGCCCTTCAGGTTATGTTCTCTTTGCTGGTGAGCCGCAAACTTGGCTTTAGGTATCCGGTTGTAGTGGACGTAGAGGGATACAAGAGTCGCCGTCAGGACAAGGTTGCTTCCATGGCTCAGTCTGCTGCCGAGCGTGCCATCCGCACTCATAAGAGTGTTTCGCTTCCGCCCATGAATGCCTACGAGCGTCGACTGGTTCATATTGCGCTTCGTGGCAATGATGCCGTCGATACTCATTCTGAGGGTTCTGACCCTGATCGCCATGTGGTGATTGTTGCTCGATAATCTTCTCGAGCTTATGCTAAGGGGACGTGGTTTCCACGTCCCCTTTTTTTGTCAAAAGTTCTCGATACACTGATTTTTGTCAGAAAGGAGCTTTCGTTGTTAGTACTTACTGATCAGCAGGCTGACGAGATGTTGAGTCGTCTAACTTCCTATTGCAAAGAGTATTCCTTGAGCGTAACTGATGTTGAGCTGAGGAAATGTATTCAGCATTTGGATTTGGTTCTAGAAACAAATAAGACAACCAATCTCACCCGTATTCTTAACGTAGAAGATGCTGCAGTACTTCATATCCTCGACTCACTTGTTTTGCTCCCCTATATCAACAAGGCTCCTGAGGGAGCTTTGCTCGATATGGGAACAGGTGCGGGCTTCCCTGGTATTCCATTAACCATAACCACGCATCGTAAAGCTACTTATATTGACTCTGTTGGCAAGAAGGTTGATGCGGTTAATTCCTTTGTCCATGCTCTTGGATTGAAACATGCTCATGCGGTTCATGATCGTCTTGAAGAATATGCTCGAAGCCATAAGAAGCAGTTCTCTGTTGTAACCGCCCGCGCACTGGCCCCTCTACCGATTCTTGTTGAGTATGCGGCTCCGTATCTGAAGGATGGAGGGCTATTTGTTATAACCAAGGGCAATCCTTCGGATGAGGAGCTTGCTTCCGGCATGTCAGCAGCTAAGATTTGCGGCTTCACTTTGCTTCTGAATGACGCAATTGATTTGCCTGAAGGCTTGGGTCACAGGGAGTTCATTGTTCTTAAGAAGAGTCATCCAGCATCCGTCTCATTGCCACGTGCAAATGGCGTGGCAAAGAAGAATCCGCTTGCCTAGATGTTTCACGTGAAACATAATGGATACTAACAACTTGCAGTGTTTCACGTGAAACATGGCGGTTGATATCGATTCGGAATGTTTCACGTGAAACATCCTCCGTTTGACAGCTTTAATACACACCAGGAGGGACCGTGGGATTTCGCGACGTTAAGCGTTCTAAGAGCGCAAAAGACACGCGTATCATTGCAATCATCAATCAAAAAGGCGGCGTCGGTAAGTCAACGACGGCTGTAAACCTTGCAGCAGCACTGGGTGAGCAGGGTCGTAAGACACTGATTGTCGATTTTGATCCGCAGGGAAACAGCACCAGTGGATTCGGAATTGAAAAAGAAGGCCTTGACCACTGCATTTATGATGCATTGTTGAATGATGTGCCGGCAGAATCACTTGTTCTTGATACAAATTGTAAAAAGGTATTCGTTATTCCGGCTACAATTCAGCTTGCAGGCGCGGAAATTGAGCTTGTAAGCGCAATCGCTCGTGAAACCCGCCTCAAAGATTTGCTTGAGCCGATTCAGGACGAGTTCGATTTTATTTTCATTGACTGTCCCCCCTCGCTCGGCCTGCTTACTATCAACGCCTTGACCGCAGCAGACAGCGTTTTGATTCCGATCCAATGCGAGTATTATGCACTCGAGGGCGTTACAAAGCTGCTTGAGTCAATGAAGATGGTCAAATCACGTCTGAACAAGGGCTTAGACACCTATGGTGTGCTTATGACCATGTATGACTCGCGTACTTCTCTATCGAATCAGGTTGTTGAGGAGGTTCAATCGTACTTTGGTGATAAGGCGTTTAAGACGCTGATCCCCCGTACGGTTAAAATCTCCGAAGCTCCGTCTTTTGGAGAACCGGTAATTACCTATGCACCTCAAAATAAGGGTGCAAAAGCGTATATGAACCTTGCAAAAGAGGTGATCAAGCGTGCCTAGTGTAAAGAAACGTGGCGGATTGGGACGTGGACTCAATGCTTTGGTCTCAGAGGCCGAGTATGAGACCGGTGGTTCGGCTACATCGGCTGCAAATACCGCATCTGAAACAAAACTACCTATTGAGGATATCGTTCCCAACCCTAATCAGCCACGAATTCATTTTAATGAAACTGAACTTCGCGAGTTAAGCGAGTCAATCCAAGAACACGGCGTTTTGCAGCCGCTTTTGGTTCGCAAGCATGGAAACGGCTATGAGATCATTGCTGGTGAGCGTCGTTACCAAGCTTCAAAGCTTGCTGGTCTTGAGGAACTGCCTGTTATCATTAAAGATGTTAATGATGAAGAGATGCTGGCTCTTGCTCTTATCGAAAACCTTCAACGTTCTGATCTGAATCCCGTCGAAGAGGCTAAGGGCTATCGACAGCTCATCGATGCCAGCGGTATGACACAGGAGGCATTGTCGAAGGCAGTAAGCAAGTCACGCTCTGCAATTACAAACTCGCTGCGTCTTCTCGATCTCCCCGAAATAGTTCAGCAGATGATTTTTGAGGGCAAACTTACTGCTGGTCATGCACGTGCGATTCTTGCAGTTCCCTATGAGGACGCGCGTATTCGACTTGCAGAGAAAGTTGTTGCAGAGGGCCTTTCCGTAAGAGCGACAGAAAATCTTGCTCCGTTGTTTTCTGCCGGAGAGACACCTAAGACGCCGAGGCCTGCAACCCCTCAGTCTTTTAAAAAGGCAGCCCGCGTGCTTCGTCAGGTATTTAATACCAATGTGCGTGTGAAGAGCTCGCGTGGAAAGAATAAGATTGAGATTGAGTTTAAAGACGAGGAAGAGCTCTCTCGTATTCTTGGCGAAATGATTCAGTTTGATCAAGGAGGCCAAGATGAAGAATAAGATTTTAACTGCGATTGCATTGGCGACGACTGTCGCGGCTGGTGCCTTTGCTGGATATAAGATCGCGAGAGACGATGAACTTCGAGGTCGTCTGCTTCGAGGCGCGCAAGATATCGTCGATACTTCCAAGAAGAAAATGGATGTTATGACAGAAGATGTTGCCATGCGTACAGCTCAGGTAACAAAGAATCCTAAGATTAATCAAGGTTGGGTTAGCAACCAATGGGAAAATGTAGGCTATTAGGTACCTAACAATTACTTAGCATATTTTGTGGGGTCCTTGTCTGATTCACGAGGCAAGGACCCCCCTATTTGGCCGTAAAAAATGGGACAGGTAGCAGCTGATTTTAAATTAAGGTCAATAAATGAAACGGCCCCGGTTGCATATTCTGCAACCGGGGCCGTTCGATGTTTCACATGAAACGTTTTGGGGTGCGACTCTCCTATGCGTTCTTCTGAACTTTGAAGCGCTGCTTCAGCTGTCCGCAAGCGGCGTCAATATCGTTACCACGGGAGTTACGAATCGTAGTCTCGATGCCACGGGACTCAAGACGACGCTGAAGATCCTCAACCTTATGAATCGGCGACGGCTTGAGCGGGCTGCCCTCGATGTCGTTAAGCTGAATCAGGTTGACGTGGCACAACGTTCCCTCGCAGAAGTCGCAGAGCGCCTGCATCTCGGGATTCGTATCGTTGACGCCTTCGATCATGGCATACTCATAGGTCGGGCGGCGGCCAGTCTTCTCAGTGTAGAGTTGAAGCGCCTCGTGAAGGCGAAGTAGCGTGTACTTCTTAACACCGGGCATGAGCTTATTGCGTGTCGACTGGATGGCAGAATGCAGTGAAACGGCAAGCGTGAACTGCTCGGGGATGTCGGCAAATTTGCGAATACCGGGAATAACGCCACTGGTAGAGACGGTGAGGTGACGAGCGCCGATACCGATGCCATCGGGGTCGTTGAGGATTCGCAGCGCCTTGAGAACCTCGTCGTAGTTTGCAAACGGCTCGCCCTGCCCCATGAAGACAACGCTCGTGGCGCGCTCGCCAAAGTCGTTGGATACATGAAGTACCTGGTCGACGATCTCTTGAGCGGTCAGAGAGCGCTTGAGGCCGTTGAGACCGGTAGCGCAAAAGGCACAGCCCATGCCGCAGCCTGCCTGGGTGGAAACGCAGACGGAAAGCTTGTTGCGACGGGGCATACCGACAGTCTCGACGGAAACGCCGTCGTGGTACTCGAGCAGATACTTGCGAGAGCCATCTTTGGAAACCTGCTTGGTTAGTTCAGTCGGCGTGTCAAAGGCAAAAGCCTCTTTAAGCTGCTCGCGGAAAGCCTTGGGAAGGTTGGTCATATCGTCGAACGAACAAACGTTCTTCTCGAAGACCCATTCGATGAGCTGCTTCGCGCGGAAGGCAGGCTGGCCAAGTTCGGCCACGAGCTCGCGAATATCGTTTTGGCTCAAGTCGCGAATGTCCTGAGATTTAGTCCTGGGATTCATGGAAGCCTTTCGATTTTGGGGAAACGTAGAGGGTATCGCTACAATATGGTATCAGCTGCAGAAATTATAGAGGAGGAGTCTGCCCATGCCGGGTAAAAGCCTAGAGAACATGCACGTAGCGGTCTTGGCGGGCGGTCATTCCGCCGAGCGCGAGATCTCGCTCAATTCGGGAAAGAACGTTGTGGTGGCACTGAAGGAGGCCGGCTACACTTCGGTGGAGCTGCTCGACACGGCCGCTGATGACTTTATGGTAACCATGGCGACCGGCGGCTTTGACGTGGCGTTTATCGCCATGCACGGTGCCGGCGGCGAGGATGGCGCCATGCAAGGCGCCATGGAGACCCTGGGTATCCCCTACACGGCTTCGGGCGTGCTTGCCAGCGCCTGCGGTGCCGACAAGGAGGTCTCTAAGCTCCTGTACGCCAAGGCGGGCATTCCCATTGCCCCCGGCCTTGCGCTCGAGGTGGGCGATGAAGTCGATATCGATCATATCGTCGAGGTTTGTGGCGAGCGCTGCTTTGTGAAGCCGGCCGTCAACGGTTCCAGCTATGGCATTTCCCTGGTCCATGAGCCCTCCGAGCTGCCCGCGGCAATCGCCAAGGCGTTTGAGTACGGCGACAAAGTGCTGGTCGAGAAGTGCATCGAGGGTACCGAGATCACCGTCGGCGTGTACGGCGAGGACGACGTGCGCGCTCTGCCGATTGTCGAGATTCGTAAGCCCGAGGACTGCGAGTTCTACGATCTGGACGTGAAGTATGTCGACCCTACGGACATCCATCGCATTCCGGCGCAGATTTCACCCGAGAATTACGCTCGCGCTCAGGAGTTTGCCTGCGCCGCTCACAAGGCCCTCGGTTGCCTGGGTATCTCGCGCAGCGACTTTATTGTGAGTGAGGACGGCCCCGTTATCCTCGAGACCAATACCATTCCCGGCATGACCGATACGTCGCTGTATCCGGATGAGATTCGCCACACCGACGACATGACGTTCCCGCAGGTCTGTGACAGCCTGATCCGTATGGGCCTTCGTCGAGCGGGCATTGCATGCTAATCGAGGACGCGGTTTCGTCAGGAACGCCGCAGTTTGTCATCGACTCCTATGCCACGCTTGCCGAGCGCGCCAAAACACAGTCCTTCGGCCTTATCGAGGAAGATGTGATCGTCCTCGATACCGAGACCACGGGTCTTTCGGTGCAGGACAATGAGCTGATCGAGATCTCGGCGGCCCGCCTTTCGGGCCGCGAGGTCGTCGACCGCTTCGATACCTTCGTGCATCCCAAACAGCTGATTCCCGCCGAGATTACCGAGCTCACGAGCATTACAAATGCCGATGTGGCAGATGCCCCGTCGGCCGTTGAGGCCGTGGCCGCTCTCGCCGATTTTGTCGGTGGTTGCCCGGTGATCGCACATAACGCCACGTTCGATCGCTCATTTATCGAGTCGGTCAAAGGCGGCGTCAACGTGAGCGATATTTGGATCGATTCGCTGGCGCTGTCGCGCATCGCGCTTCCGCGCCTGGCCTCGCACAAGCTGTCTTTTATGGCCGATCTGTTTGGCTGTGACTCGGTATCACACCGTGCCAATGCCGACGTCGACGCCCTGTGTGGTGTATGGCGCGTGTTGCTCGTGGCACTCACCGACTTGCCCCAGGGCCTCATGGCGCGCCTAGCCGACATGCATCCGGACGTGCCTTGGTCCTATCGTCCTATCTTCTCGTTCTTGGCGGGGCAGAACCCTGGTTCTATCTTCTCTCTCAGCGCCGCTCGTGCTGACGTTCTCAAGGCCGATCGCGCCGACGATCGGGTGGACGCCGACGAACTGCCGGTACTCAAGATGCCGAGTCGTGAGGAGATTGAGGCAGACTATGCGCCGGGTGGCCTGGTCAATCGCATGTATCCCACCTACGAGCCGCGTGATGAGCAGATCGCGATGGCGCTCGAGGTCCGCGATGCGCTGGTCACGGGCACTCATCGTGTAATTGAGGCGGGCACGGGCGTCGGCAAATCGATGGCCTATCTGGTGCCTTTTGCCGAGGCAGCACGCCGTAACAACATCACGGTTGGTATTGCGACCAAATCGAACAATCTTGCCGACCAGCTCACGTACCATGAGCTGCCAAAACTTGCCGAGCAACTGGACGGTGGCCTGTCATTTTGCGCTCTCAAGGGCTATGACCACTATCCGTGCCTGCGCAAGCTTGAGCGCATGAGCCGCGGCCAGGTCGAGATTACCACCAAGCGCGATCCGGCGGACACGCTCACGGCGGTCGCGGTCATTATGGCGTACGTCTGCCAATCAGCCGATGGCACCAGATGGCGCGTCCTTTGGGGCGCCCGCCTGCCAACCAGCCGATGGCGACCTCGACTCGCTCGGCATTCGGTGGCGCAGCGTCAACCGCCCCGACTTTACGACGGCCTCGCGCGAGTGTGCTCGTCGCCTCTGCCCGTTTTTCCCTGATAAATGTTTGGTCCACGGCGCTCGCCGTCGTGCGGCGCATGCCGATGTGGTGGTCACCAACCATTCCCTGCTGTTCCGCAATGTTGCGGCCGAGGGCAGGATTTTGCCTCCGATTCGTCATTGGGTAATCGACGAGGCTCATTCTATCGAGCGCGAGGCGCGCCGTCAGTGGGCGCGCGTGGTGTCGGCGGACGAATCACGCGTTCTGTTTGAGCGCCTGGGTGGCTCGAGCACCGGTGCGCTAAGCCAGGTCTCCCGTGATTTGGCAACCTCCGAGGGCTCTACGCTCTATCTGGGCCTTACTGCCAAGGCGACGTCGACAGTTGCGCGCGCGAGCATGGCAATCGCCGACGTGTTCGACGGCGTTCGCGAGCTCGGCCGCCGTGCCCGCGGGGGTTATGACAATGCCAATCTATGGATTGGCCCCGAGCTGCGCGAATCTGACGACTGGCATGATTTCTTACAGTCGGCCTACGCTGCCATCGACACATTGGAACAGGCTGACAAGAGCGTCGACGCGCTGGTGCAAGCCGTCGCCGCCGACAAGCCCGAGGTTGTTGTCGACCTGGGTGATATCTCGCGCCGCCTGCACGAGCTGGCCGAGAACCTCAAACTCATCATTGATGGCACCGATGAACACTACGTGTATTCGCTGCAGGTCAATCGCAGGTTGCGTGCCGGCGGAGAGTCAATGACCGCAGAGCGCATCGACATTGGCGAGGCCTTGGCGACCGAGTGGCTGCCCGAGATTCACACGGCCATCTTTGCCTCGGCGACCATGACGGTGTCCAAAAGCTTTGAACACTTTAACCACGCGGTCGGCCTCGATCGCATCGGTGCTTCAACATCCTCATCGCTGCACTTGGACTCGAGCTACGACTTTGATTCGAACATGGCTGTAGTCGTTGCGGGCGATATCCCCGATCCGCGCGATCGTGAGAGCTATCTTACGGCGCTCGAGCGCGTGCTGGTCGACGCCCATCTTGCCATGGGCGGATCGGTGCTCACACTGTTTACCAATCGGCGCGACATGGAAGACCTGTACGCCCGCGTTGAGCCCAAGATGGCCCGTGCGGGTCTGGAGCTCAACTGCCAGCAGCGCAACTCATCTCCTCGTCGCCTGCGCGACCGGTTTATCAACGAGCCGACCTCGTCGCTTTTTGCTCTTAAGGCCTTCTGGGAGGGATTCGACGCCAGCGGCGAGACGCTGCGCTGCGTCATCATTCCCAAGCTGCCGTTCTCGAGCCCCACGGACCCGCTCTCGTGCGAGCGCAACCTGCGCGAAGACCGCGCTTGGGCGCGCTATTCGCTGCCCGAGGCGGTGCTCGAGGCCAAGCAGGCGGCTGCCCGCCTTATCCGCTCGTCGACCGATTGCGGCGTGCTGATTCTGGCCGACCCGCGCCTGGTGACGAAGGGCTACGGAAAGAAGTTCTTAACGTCGCTGCCCACGAGCTCCTACCAGCGCATCGAATCGGCGCAGATTGGGCACTATCTGCAACTGTGGCGTGCACGCCACGAGCGGCGGCGCTAAAGCGGACAGACGAGGGTTTTTGCCATATCGCACAGACGCTTTGACAGGGCGGGGTCATCCAAGATGCGGATGGCTCCGCCCGCTGCGATTACCTGGCTCAGTAGCCAACGCTCGGAGCCGTAATGCACGGTTACCGTTGCCATGTCTGTCCCGCTGCGCTCGATTAGGGTGATGCCGGCCCAGTCCAGATGCTCCGCCATATCGAATGGCATCAAGAGCTTTGCGCTGCGCTGCGTCCGGGCAAGGGAATCGTGGAGGGATGCGACGTCCGGTGCGTGAGGCACGACGGAGTCTTCCGTCAAGGCGAGTCCCTCGATTTTATCCATGCGATAGGTGCGCTGCTCATCGACCGCGATGTCCCAGGCAATCAGGTATGTTTGGTCGCCGTTTGCCGTAATGCGCAAGGGGTCGACCAGACGCTCGCGTGGCCGTGCATCGTCCATCGAGCGATACGAGATGCGGCAGCGAACGCCGTCCTGAATGGCGCAGCTCAGCTGCTGCCAGTGCGACCCGTGGTTGACGGTGTCAAGGACGCGCTGGTTATAGCCGAGCTCTTCGGGTAGAAGGGCATGTCGAATCCGAGCTGCCGTCTGCGGCTCGATCCCCAACGATTCAAGTTCATGGTTGAGCACAGCGCCCTCGGCGGCACTCAGGCGCAGCGGTAGCACACGCCCGGCGTCACCGGTGAGGACCACACGCTCGCCGCGGCATTCGCAGATGATGCGCGCGCCCGATTCTCGGTCCGCGAGCGTCGAGACGATCTCGAGAATCTCGTCGAGCGACACCCCCGTGATGCCAAAGCGACTGCAAATCTCGGTTCGTGTCATGCCGCTCTCGCCGGCGGCGTAGAGGGCCTCCATGATGTCGATGGCGCGCGAGAGTCTCTGCTCGCTGGTGAGTTTACGCACGGGCATGCTCGTGCACCGTCCTTTCGATGAGGTGGTTCCACGCCTGCTTGAGCGATTTGGGGGCCATGGGCCTCATGCCGTCCATGGCGTGGGCCATGCAAAATGAGGCGGCGGCTTCAAGGTCGCGCACGTCAACGGTCCAGGTCCATCCTGCATCGGTGTGTGCGAGCTCACCTCGCCCACGCGTGAGGCCGTTGATCATATCGATCTGCGTCTGAGGGGCGAACGAGAACGTGGCTGCAACGGGCGGTCGGTCGGCAAAATCGAATTCAAAGAACAGATAGTCGTTGAGATTGAAGTTCGCGGGGATGGCGTAGGCCTTCGAAGGACGCCAAGCGCGAACGATACGGTCACAGCGGAATGTCCTGATGTCGTCGGTGGCATTGTCGAGGCCGCAGAAATACGCCACGCCCTCGCGCTCGAACATGCCGTAGACGCGGACGGTACGCTCTTTCTGCTCGCCGCGTCCGTTCTGATATAAAAATCGCAGCGCACAACGCTCGGCAAAGGCGCTCCAAACCGCATCGACGGTGGGAGAGCGGCTGATCGGC
>URWQ01000002.1 GCA_900551635.1 uncultured Collinsella sp.
TTTGGGGTATACTCGCTTAGCAGGCGAGCACCTTCGGCCTCTCGGTCAGCTCTCCGTAACAGCCGTTCTATAGTAACCAAACAGCCAAGGATGGGCAAGAGGAAATTTTCTAATTGCCTAGCATCCTTTCCTCCTTGGAGGCTTCGCCTACCCCAGCGAGCGGTTGAGGGAGCCGAGCTCGTCGTTGCCCATGGTGCGCCACATTTGGAAGATGCAACCGCGTGCCAGGAAAAAGAAGCCGTTGTCGACCAGTTGCACAGCGGCATCTGCCAGCTGATTCGTCACGGCGGACACTGGCGGCAGCTCGAGTCCAGCCTTGCGGATGGTCTCGACCGCCTCCTCGAACGTCGGAGGCTCGCTGACGCCCATCTCGTTCATAAGGCCCTGCATTTCTTCCAGCGCGCTGCTGCCCGACTCCTCGCCGCGTGGCACCAGACGGTAACAAGCCAGCGCAAGGTCGAGCTGATCGCAATTCCAATAGGCAAACGCCAGGCGATAGAACAGGTAGCCGATTGCAGAGCGATCGCTGGCAATACGTAGGCCGTGGCGCGCCACCTCGATAATCTCGTCAAAGCGCTCCAGACGCGCAAGAACGTTGATGAGCGCAAAGTGCGATTGCATAGACGAGCGAGCCAGATCGTAAAGATGGCGCACCTCGGGCAGCGCTCGTTCAAAGTCCTCTTGCTCGACGTAAAAGCTGCAGATCTCGTGCTGGGCAAAGTACAGCGCATCGGGCGCACGAAGGATTCGCACAGAGCGGTCTTCTTCCAACACCGGTAGCACCATGCGTACCAGCTGGTTATCGCAAAACTGCGTTTGAACCGGACCTGTCGCCAAAAGCTCGGCGACGGCGCACTTAGCCTCCAACTCCTCGACAAGACGGGAAAAGCCTTCAAAGGCACCTGTACGGTCGACTTTTGCCTGCTCGCGCAATTCAACAACGCGGGCCACGTATGGGTCGTCGTCCTCTTCCATGACCTCCAACTCGTCAGCCGTATCGGCAAGCAGCAGATCGCGCAGCGCCGGCGGCAGTGTGCGATGGTCATCACGCGGACGAGCATGAACCTCCGCAGGCTCAATCGTCTCCGGAGCGGTTGACTCATACGCCTCAAGCACACGCTTGCACGGCATATCGTCCATGTCCATGCTCTCAAGATCCTTGGCGACAGGCACGCAATCGGCCAGATAGGCCGCGCGCCCAAAGAAATACGTTGCGACAACGCGCTCGCCCTGCTCACTGTCGGGAGCAGCAATCTGCACATAGCAGCGCGTGATGCAGGTGCCCGCGGCAAAACACGCTGCCGCAAGCGTAAGTGCCACGCGCGCATCGTGCTCCGCGGCCCAGATCGCGCGCATGTCCTCGTCCAGCTCGCGCCAGGCGTCATCCTGAGCGTCGTATTCACGTTGCGGCATGGCATCAACGACAGACCGCCCAAACCGAACGAGCATAATCCCCTCGGCAACGTTTGCCCGATAGGTATAGTCGAGCCGTGTGACCACGTTAAGCGCCTCGACAATACGCGCGAAGCGGGTACGCACATCCCACTCACCGCCCGGCTGGCAAGCCACCGTACCCGGTTTGCCCCACGGGTTATCGCTCGAGGCCGTATCGAGCAGTCGGGGAACATCGTTGGTCGTCTTGGCGATATGCCACGCATCAAAGAGCGCGCAGCCCTCAAGGCTCGGCGAGGATGCCGCAGGGGCCAATCCGGCCCCGATGCGCTCGAGGATGCCAGAGAGGCGGTTGAGACGGCACTCGATGGCAAGCAGCATGTCAATCTCGTCCTGGTCCAGCAGGCTACGATCAAAATTGAGATAGAAAAGCTTTGAGCGATCGATGCGAGCCAGGCTCATCTCGGACTTGGCGGCGATGGTGCGCAGTCGGGGCAAGTCGACCTCGCTCATAAGGGCGGCCGCATAACGCTCGATACCGCTCGGATTCTCGGCATGGTCGACACGGTAGAGCAGCGTCTCGATAGCGTCAGGTAGCGGTGCCGTGTTAAAGCCCAAAAACACCTCGACCGGCTCGGGCAACTTTACGAGCTTTATTTTGTCGACAACGTTTTGCATGTCCGCATCGAGACCGTCGACGCCCGCCGTGTTCGCAATAGCGCTTTCGGAGTTGGCAAATATCACGTAGCGCAAGAACATCGAGGCCATGAACTCGCCGTAAGGAAGGGCGCGGGTCGAATTCCATGTCTCGTGGTCGGACTGCTCGCGCATGGGGCCTTCGGGAGAGCCGGCAGTTTGCGCACACGTACGCATTGCACCGTTGGCTTCCCTTACCATAATCTCACCAATACTGGAATCCGACTCGTCAAGGACCAGCTCCATGTCGGGATCGTTGGGCAGCGGAGCCTCGCTAACGGGGCGGTCCACCTTGTACACCTCACCCGAAACGCTTACGTAGCCCAAAAGCGACACATGGCTTTTGCCAACGAATTCGACGACATAACAAGATTCATGCTGGTCCTCGCCAAAGAGTTTCCAGACCACGCCATATGAGCGCCCCGCAGGCTGCTCGGGCATCGCCGGAAAGCGCTTCTTGGGATCGAGAAACCTGAGCTTGTATGTCGGACGCTCTGCCACGAAGTATCACCCTGATCGGTCGCTTGAAGAAGGAGTGGTCACGGATGGGCCGCGACACCTACTCGAAATCTTACACGAGTCGACAGGAAATAGTCCGCTTTACGCCTGCGCCTCGACCGAGGTTCGAATCCATGCGGTGCCGGCGTAAAAGAAAAGCCCCCGTTGCCGGAGGCTTTAAGTTCGATTGGTGCGGCGTATAGGATTCGAACCTATGACGTTCTGATTCGTAGTCAGACCCTCTATCCAGCTGAGGTAACGCCGCAGCGCAAGACATATAAAACCACTTTAGCTTATTGGAGTCAAGCACAATCTCAAACTTTTTTGTGGAACGCAGTTTTGTCATGCTGCTCCGCATATACCGCCGTTCCCCGTACGATCGATTGGCTTTTCGATCACGTCGAACTTGGCATCAAGTTCCCTCAGGAGCGATCTCACCCGCTGGGCGCAATCATAATCGGCAAACGAGATGCTCAGCATGCGCGCGACCTGGTTGGAAGTCCCAACTCCATAGAAGTGCTCCAGCGCCACAAGCCCCTCGTGCGTCACAAAGGTCTCGACCACGTGCGGCGACTCCTCAAAGCACCATTGGGTCAACGGACCCTCACTCGTCTGCCGAAGCACCAGGCCACCCATGCCAGACGGCTCACACGTTACAAGCAGGTACTCCCCGCCCTCGTCGCTCTCAAACAAAACCACCCGATCATCAAACAGCTCCATCGCGTCCCCTTTCTCTCGCTCTTATTTAGCAAAAGCATAGCAGGTAGATGGCTGTATACAGAACAGTTGTTCGTGTGTTTTCTATTGAGCTGTCCGCACGGCATGGTATGGACCTACGCACGAAATAGGGCGCCCCCGAAGGAGCGCCCTTGCATATCCCCTATGCAGGCAAGTTACGCGACCGGCTCGATCTTCTCGAGGCCGCCCATGTAAGGACGCAGAACCTCGGGAATCGTGATGGTGCCGTCGGCGTTCTGGTAGTTCTCCAGAATGGCGGCCATGGTGCGGCCGGCCGGCAGGCCGGAACCATTGAGGGTGTGCAGGTAGCGCGAACCCTTGAAGTTCTCGGGGTCGCGATACTTGATGTTGGCGCGGCGAGCCTGGAAGTCACCGCAGTTAGAGCAGGAGCTGATCTCCTTGTAGGCGTTGTAGCTCGGCAGCCAAACCTCGACGTCGTAGGTCTGACGGGCAGAGAAGCCCAAGTCGCCGGTGCACAGGCTAATCACGCGATACGGAAGGCCCAGCTGCTGCAGCAGGTACTCGGCCTCGGCGGTCATGCTCTCGAGCTCCTCGTCGGACTCCTCCGGCTTAGCGAACTTGACCATCTCGACCTTGTCGAACTCGTGCTGACGGATGATGCCGCGGGTGTCGCGACCGGCGGAACCGGCCTCCTCGCGGAAGCAGGGGGTGAAGGCGGTGTAGCGGCGCGGCAGGGTGTCGGCATCGAGGACCTCGCCGGCGTGCAGGTTGGTAAGCACGACCTCGGCGGTGGGGATCAGGAAGTTGTCGCCCGAGACGTGATAGGCGTCGTCCTCGAACTTGGGCAGCTGGCCCGTGCCAAACATGGTCTGACGCTTGACGACGATAGGCGGCCACCACTCCTTGAAGCCACGGCTGGTGTGCGTATCGAGGAAGAAGTTGATGAGGGCACGCTCCAGGCGGGCACCGGCGCCACCGAGAACGGTGAAACGGCTGCCGGAGAGCTTGTTGCCGCGCTCGAAGTCAAGAATGTCGAGGTCGGTGCCCAGATCCCAGTGCGGCTTAAAGTCGAAGTCGAACTCGCGCGGGGTGCCCCAGCGGCGACGCTCGATGTTCTCGTCCTCGTCCTTGCCGTACGGCGTGACCTCGCAAGGAATGTTGGGCAGGTGAGCCATGAAGTCGTACTGCTCCTGCTCGAGGGCAGTACGACGCTCGGCCAGACCGTCAATCTTCTCGTTGACGGCGCGCACGGCCTCCTTGGCGGCCTCGGCCTCCTCCTTCTTGCCCTCCTTCATCAGGGCGCCGATCTTCTTGGACTCGGCATTACGCGTAGCCTGGAGTTCCTCGACCTCGGTGATGACGGCACGGCGCTCGTCGTCGAGCTCAAAGAACTTCTCGCGATCCCAAGACGTCTGGCGGTTAGCCATGGCGACATCGATGGCATCGGGGTTCTCGCGAACAAACTTGATATCAAGCATTAGATCCTCCGGCGATATACATTCCATTTAGGTTGCAACCTTGTACATGTATGGGCAAGTATATACTTATGAGCGTTTACGACCCAACTCAACTACGCAAGAAGGCACCCAATGGACGCAGTTTTTTCCTTTTTGTTTGGCACCCGCACCGGTTTTGCCATCCTTTTCGCCGGCGGCATCCTGTTATTTGCGATTCTTGCCTTTGTAATGGAGAAGCGTACCCATAAGATGTACGTCGACCGCGGACCCAAGTCCGAGGATGAGGAAGACAGCTTCTGGGACTAACCTGCCAAAAAGGGACAGGTTTATTTTGGTCTGTTTTATCTGGGCAAACGCAAGCGCCCCGCAACTGGAATTGAGCCAGTTGCGGGGCGCTTTTCGCTAAAAGGACAAAACCGCAGAAAATACCTGCCAAAAATAAACCCGTCCTTTTTTTGGTCGGTTTTACTGGAGAGTTGCGTCGATTGCCTTGACCAGGGCGCTGCGCATGCCGGCGTCCTCGAGCGCAACGACGCCCTTGATGGTGGCACCACCGGGCGAGCATACGGCATCCTTCATCGCCGCAGGATGCTGGCCAGTTGCAAGCTGCAGCTTTGCCGTACCCAACACCATCTGGCTCACAATGCGATAGGCATCGGCACGCGGGATACCGTGCTTGACCGCCGCATCGCCCAGGGCCTCGATTGCCATGGCGACAAATGCCGGAGCGCAACCACCCACCGTGCCGCCCACAAACAGCAGGCTCGTATCGAGCTCGACCACCGCACCGAGTTTGCCAAGCAGATCAAGCACCACGGCGCTCTGCTCATCACTAAGCGTGGAAGCCTTCTCGCAAGCGATGACGCCCTCGCCCACCGAAACCGGTGTGTTGGGCACCGTCGAGATATGCGCGACGCCCGGCAGGACCTGCTCCCACTTGGCACTGTCCCAGGTCCAGGCAACCGACAGAACGACCTTTTTGGCAAGAGCATCCTTGAGCGGGGCGAATACCTTCTCGATCATGTACGGTTTGACCGCAGCGACCACGATATCGGATGCGGCGACAACCTCGGCGGCATCGTGGCAGGCGACCATGCCGCGCGCCTCGCAGCGCTCAACCAGTGCGTCGTAGCGACCCGCGCAGGCGCACATGTCGCTCGCAGCTACACCGGCAGCGATCCAGCCATCGGCCATAGCGCTCGCCATATTGCCAAAACCGACAAATCCAATCTTCATATCTCATAGTCCTCTCAGACACGCTCTTCAAAACGAAAGCTATTGTCCCACGCCATTGTTTCGTATTGCCGACCTATTTGTGATACGGCTCGCCACGGCTGATCTTGCAGGCGCGGTAGATTTGCTCCAGCAGCACCACGCGCGCCAAGTTATGCGGCAAGGTAATGCGTCCAAAGCTGAGCATCTCGTCGGCGCGGGCGCGCACCTCATCGCTCACGCCGTCCGAACCGCCAATCACAAAGGCGATGTCGCTGCTGCCTCGCAGCATAAGATCGTCGAGCCTCGCCGAGAGCTCCTCACTCGAACGCTCCTTGCCCTCGATAGCCAGCAGGATCACATGCGCTCGAGACGGCAATGCAGCAAGAATTGCCGCCCCCTCCTTGTCGCGCGCGGCATCCACGCCGCCCGCCTTAGCCGGGTCGATATCGGCCACCTCGCGGATATCCACCTTGGCATAGGCGCCTAGGCGCTTGGTGTACTCAGCGCACGCGTCCTTCCAAAAGCGCTCTTTGAGCTTGCCAACACAAACGACGGTGTATTTCACGCGTGCCTACTCCTTTGACTCGTTCTGAACCTTACCGGCAGCCAGCATCTGCTCGAACATAGAGGCCGACTGCGAAAAGTCGCTCGGCAGCACGACCGTCGAGGTTTTACCCGTGCGAGCGAACTCCGTCATCATCTCGGACCACTGCGTAAACATGAACAGTTGGTTGGCCTCGTCATTGCCGACACCCGTCTCCTGGATGATCTCGAGCGAATCTTTGATACCCAGTGCAATGGCCTTGCGCTGGTTGGCGATGCCCTCGCCCGCCTTTTCCATAGCCTCGTCCTCGGCGGTCGCCTCGGTGACGCGCTTGATGCGGTCGGCCTCGGCGAGCTCCTGTGCCGCAGCGCGCTTGCGCTGGGCGGCGTTGATGTCGTTCATGGAGTTCTCGACCTCGGTCGGCAGTGCGATTTTGGTGATGAGCGTCGACACGAGGGTGAAGCCGTAGGCGGCCATCTGCTCGGAAACGGTAGCGTTGACATCCTTGGCGATGTCATCCTTCTTGGCAAAGACCTCATCGAGTGTGTAGACGGGAATCGAAGAGCGTAGGGCGTCGGTGATGAAGTCACGCATCTGGTCGACGGGCTCCTGCAGCATGTAGTAGCTCTTGTAGATACCCGAATCTGCCGGGCCGGCGCCCATGTCATAGCTCACGTGGTACTGAGCAGAGACCTCAAGGCCGATGGTCACGTTGTCCTGGGTCTTAACGTCGATGCCAAAACCGTTTTTCATGGTGCGCAGGCTCACCGTGGCGGCCTTGCGGTCGATCACGGGCACCTTCATGTGGAAGCCCGCGTTGACGATGCGGTTAAACTTGCCCAGGCGCTCGATGATCACGGCATGCTGTTGTTCAACGACATAGCAGGCGTTGGGAAGCAGTAGCAACAGAATGATGATGGGAATCAAAAGGCTGGTAAGGGCGGCGATGATACCGGACAACAGCATGGTCTCTCCTCTGATAGGCACACGTTGGCATTAGGATACCCGTACAAGGAGATCGTACATAACAAAAAAGCTCCCATTGCTGGGAGCTCTTTAATTTAATGGTGCGGGCGAAAGGACTTGAACCTTCATGGGGTTGCCCCCATACGGACCTGAACCGTACGCGTCTGCCAATTCCGCCACGCCCGCGTGCAGGAATTAGAATAACGGAGCGCCATCGCGAACGCAAGAACTATTTTTGAAAAAGTTTACAGGCATTTTCCCAAGCTGCTCGCGCGATTGCCTCAGCATCCTCGCCGGTACGATCGACACGGTCGTTGACCAGCGTGTTTGCCGTAATGGAGATCATTGCGGGCTCGCATTCAAGACCGCGGATGGGCTCTGGAGCCATATACGGGCAATCCGTCTCGAACAAAATTCGATCGAGTGGGGTTGCCGCAAATGCCTCGCGCACGTCGTCGTTGCGCTTAAAGGTGGCCGCACCACCATAGGCGATATAGCAGCCCAGCTCCACAAAGCGCTCCATCGTGGCGCGGTCCTCGCCAAAACAGTGCAGCACACAACCGGCCTGGGGCACGCCCACCTCACGAAGCACGTTGTACGCATCAACGTGCGAGGTGCGCTCCCCATCCGAGTCCTCGTGACGCAGGTGCAGCTCCACCGGCACATTGCGGCGCACGGCAAGCTCGAGCTGGCGCGCCATGCAATCAATCTGCACGTTATGGGGTGCCGGCGCGATATCGTCGTCATAGTCCATGTGGTAGTCCAGGCCGATTTCGCCAATACCGGCGCATAAGGGGTCATCAAGTGCCGCAACGACCTGTGCATGAACGTCGTCGGTATAGTCCGGCGCGCCATACGGATGCACGCCGGCAAGATACTTGATCTGCGGGATATCCTGCATCGGAAGAATCTCGCGCACCAGCCAGTCGCTATAGTCCGCCACGCTGCGCTTGTCGGCAATGGGGTCGAACATCGTCACCAACAGGTCGACGCCCGCGGCTTTGGCGCGCACGAGCGTCTCGGGCACATCCTTGCCCCAAAACGAAAGCAGATGTGCATGCGTGTCGGCAAGCGGCGCCAAGGGCACGGGACAAGCAACCGTCTTCTTTTTCTTGGTAAACGTCACGCGTTCGGCATTAGGCGTCATGGATTAGCTCCCGGGCCAGACGGACAAAGTCGGCAACATCGAGCGTCTCGGCGCGCGTGGTGGGTGCGATACCGCAAACCTCAAAAGCGGCATCGAGCACGTCCTTGGCAAAACCGTTGGCGCTCATGGAATTTCGGACGGTCTTGCGCCGCTGAGCAAATGCAGCGTCGATCACACGAGCCACGAACTCGCGATCGAGCCCCTCGGGCACCACGCCGTCAACACGGTCGATACGCACGACGGCCGAGTCCACGTGCGGCGCTGGCATAAAGCAACGCGGCGGCACCTCAAAGCGACCCGTCACCTGCGCATACAGGCCGAGCTTTGCCGTATAGCCGCCATAGGTCTTGTTGCCCGGCACTGCGGCAATGCGATCGGCAACCTCCTTTTGCACCATGACCACGGCACGCTTGAGCGCGGGCATCGTCTGAAAAAACTGCAAGATGATCGTCGCCGCCACGTTATAGGGCAAGTTCGCGACAAATACCGTCGGCTCACCGCCGGCGGCCTGCTCAATCTGCTCCGGCGTCACCTTAAGCGCGTCGCCCATGATAAAGCGGAAGTTGGCGTAGTCGGCGGCGTGAGCATCGAGCACCGGCTCGAGCTCGGGATCGGCCTCGATCGACGTGACGCACGCCGCCTCCTGCAACAGCGCAAGCGTGAGCGTACCAACGCCCGGACCAACCTCGAGCACGCGCTCATCGCCTACAAGCTCGGCAAGCTCGCAAATGCGCTCAATTACATGGTTGTCGATCAGGAAATTCTGGCCCAGGCGATGCTTGGTCGCAAGGCCAAACTCCTCCAGCAGCTCCCTGGTGGCCGTGGGGTTTGCCAAAGGCGAAGTTGTCATGGTTGCCTCCTCAGCATGATGGCGGCGTCTTGAAACAAAAGGGCATGGACCGTGGCGGCCATGCCCTTACAGCTAAACAGCAAATTGCCGATATGGCGCGCTGCATCTTAGCCCAGACGCGGGAACAGCGGCTCGCCCTTCTCGACAGGCTGACCGCCGGCAAGCAGGCCCCAAGCGCAAATGCCCTTGAGGTCGTCGGTCGCGGCCTCGTCCTCGCAGGACAGGCGGCGCAGGGCCTCGGCAGAGGTCTGAGGCATGAGCGGCATCAGCAGGTGGGCGGCAATGCGGATGGCCTCGAGCAGGTTGTAGATCACAAACGCCAGCTCGTCAGCCTTGGCCTCGTCCTTGGCAAGTGCCCAAGGCTCGGAGTCCTCGATGTAGTGGTTGGCGGCATGGATGAGCTCCATGACCTCGTCCTTGGCTCCGCCGTAATCGAGCACGTCCATCTTGGCCATGTAGCGCTCGACCAGACCATCGGCGATCTTTGCCAGCGGGTTGTCGAACGCATCGAACGATGCGGGCTTGGCGGGCGCGCAACCATCAAAGTACTTGCCGCTCATGTTGAGCGAACGCGAGATAAGGTTGCCCCAGCTGTTGGCCAGGTCAGCGTTGTAGACCTGCTCCATGCGATCGAAGCTGATGGCACCGTCGGTACCGGGGACGACGTCGGTCATGAAGTAGTAGCGATAGCCCTCGACGCCCAACATGTCGATAACGTCCTGCGGAGCGATGGCGTTGCCGCGGCTCTTGGACATCTTCTCGGCCTTGCCGGTCTCGGCATTGCGCACGGTCAGGAAGCCGTGGGCAAAGACGTGCTCGGGCAGGGCCTCGCCGATGGCCATGAGCATGGCGGGCCAAATGACGCAGTGGAAGCGGATGATGTCCTTGCCCACGATGTGGAACTGCGCGGGCCAGCGATAGGCCAGCTCGGCACGCGCCTCGTCGGTGTCGACACCGTAGCCGACGGCCGTCATATAGTTGAGCAGCGCATCGAACCACACGTAGGTCACGTGACCCTCGTCAAACGGGACCTGAATGCCCCAGTCAAAGCTCGTGCGGCTCACGGATAGGTCGTTAAGGCCGCCCTCGACAAAGCTGCGAACCTCGTTCATGCGGAACGCAGGCTCGACAAAGTCGGGGTGCTCGTCATAGAGCTTGAGCAGCTTGTCCTGGAAGGCGGAAAGCTTAAAGAAGTAGGACTCCTCCTGCACGCGCTCAAGCGGACGGTGGCAGTCGGGGCACAGGTGCTGGCCGACGCTGCCGTACTCCTCGTCGCCCTTCTGGACCTGTGTATCGGTGAAGTAGGTCTCATCAGGCACGCAATACCAGCCGTCGTAGCTGCCCTTATACAGGTAACCGGACTCCTTCATGCGCTCCCACAGGTACTGCACGGCATGATGCTGGCGCGGCTCGGTGGTGCGGATGAAGTCGTCGTTGGAAATCTCGAGCTTGCTCCAAAGCTCCTTGAAGTGCGGGGCCTGGCTGTCGGTCCACTCCTGCGGCGTCATGCCATGCTTGGCTGCGGCCTCGGCGACCTTCTCGCCGTGCTCGTCCATGCCGGTCAGGAACTTGACGTTATAGCCGGCGGAGCGACGATAACGGGCCTGAACGTCGGCGATGATGGTGGAATAAGCCGTGCCCAGGTGCGGATCGGCGTTGACGTAGTAGATGGGCGTCGTGATAAAGAACGAAGGTTTGCTTTGATCCATGGGGTTTGTCCTCCAGAAAAACGTTGCATACAGAGGATGATTCTAGCGCAAGGGCTGGATATCCTCCATCTATTGCATATCGAGCACCATGGCATAGACATCGCGCTTGCGGCGCGAATACTTCTGAGACAGGCGCTTGGCCACCGCAGACGCGGGCTCCCCCTCCTCGAGCGCGGCGCGGATATCCTCGCGCAGGGCCTCGTCGGGATCCGCTGCCGCGGCGCCAACCGGCACGGCACCGGCCTCCTCATCCTCGCTCGGCGGCGCGATGACCAGCGCAATCTCGCCCTTTACCTCGCCGCGAGCACGCAGCTCCTCGGCAAGCTGGGCAGCGGGCCCGCGCAAGACTTCCTCGTGCAGCTTGGTGAGCTCGCGGCAGACGGCAACCTCACGCTGGGGAAAGACCTCCACCACGGCCTCGAGCGTCGCCACGATGCGATGTGGAGACTCGTAGAAGATGAGCGCGCCGGGCACCACGGCAAGGCGCTGCAAACGGCGCACACGGTCGCCGTGCTTTCGGCCCAAAAAGCCCTCGAAGAAAAAATGCTCGCAGGGAATGCCGGACGAAACGAGCGCCGTGACGCAAGCAGAGGGCCCGGGAATAACTTCTACGGGCACATCGGCCTCACGTCCCGCCTCGCCCAGCGCCTGGCCGGGATCGGACACGCTCGGCATGCCGGCGTCCGAGGCAAAGGCGAGGGTCTCCCCCGCCAGCAGACGGTCGACTAGGCCGGCGGCGCGGCTGGCGATCACATTCTCGTCGCAACGGACAAGCGGCTTGGAAATGCCCAGGTGCATCAGCAGCTTTGACGTCACACGCGTGTCTTCGCAGCAGATGGCATCGGCGGCGGCAAACGCCTCGCCAACGCGCGGGGACAGGTCGCCCAGGTTGCCGATGGGCGTGCCGACCACATAGAGTTTGCCCGTATGGGCGCTGTTTTGCGTCATATCAACCTATTCAATCATGCCACGCTCGAGCGTACCGAGCGCCGCGCGGGCGTCCCATGCTGCAATGCGCTTCTCGGTCTTCCACGTTTGGAAGAACCAACCGGCAGCCGGTGCAAACGAAGCCAGTTGGTTGGCGATAAACACGCGCTCGTAGGCATTGCGGCCCTCGGGCGTAACCGACGAGTTGGCAAAGATCGCCGCGCCCGACCATTCGCCCACCAGCACGGGGAACCCAGTCGAAATCGCTTCTTTGAGCTCGCGCTTGTTACGCGAAATCGCCGTCGTCAGCCCGCGGGGGCTCGTGATGTCGAGCGCATGCTCGTCGCGGTAATGGTACAGGTGAAGGTCCATGTAGACGTTCTTGTACTTGACGCCGCGCATAAAATGCTTCCACTCGCTGGGATGCCCCGACGACGAGAAGACGACGATCTTATCCTCGGGCATATACGAACGGACGAGCTCGTAGGCATCGCGATAGAAATTGCGCAGGTAGTGAGCAGGAATGCCATCCGTCATGGTGAAGAGGCTCTTGCGGACACTCATCTGCGGCGTATCCAGCAGCTCAATGCCCAGCAGGCTCTCGGCCTCGCCGTAGCGATCAGCCAAGCGCTCGAGCACGTCGAGTGCGACATGACGGCCGTTAGTGGACGAATGCCACTCGGCAACAGCCTCTGGCGTGGCGGGCGAATCGTTGGAATCGCCCTGGCCACCGGGCACAGTTGCTAGATCAAGCAGCACGCGGATGTCGTACTTGGCAGCCCACTCAATTGCACGGTCGATGTAGTCGACAACCGAGATGTAGGACGCATCGGACTCCTGCGAGCCAAAGGCATACCAGGGCACCGGCAGACGCACGGCATTGAGACCGATCTGCGCCATGCGACGGAAATCGTCCTCGCTCACAAACGTCTCGTAATGACGGCGCATGCGCTCGTTATAGGCGGCGCCCATGGCCTCCTGCAGCTCGGCCGCGTTGGATGCACCGGTCGCCGCGTATAGCGACGGGGTCACCCAAGGCTCGGGAATAAACCAGCCAGAGAGATTAACGCCGAGTATCCTCTCCATCACTGCCCCCTTCGGATCGTGCAGGCCGAGCCTGCATCGTATTGCATAGGAAAAGTATCGTTTTGAGTATACCCGCGCGTGCGGACAGACGACCGAACGGTCTGTAAAGTGGCGCAAAAGCGGGAGGAATGTCTGAGCGGGCGGGCCCGAGATGGCGCGCCGAGATGTACATATGCGCCGGAAGTAGGCGGCCGAAAAGCGCATCCCGTTCTGAGCGCGGGATCTGGGACGCAGTTTCCGCCAAAGACCGCAAAAGGAAAGCACATCCCATTCTGACGCCGGATTCCGGGTCGCGCTTTCCCAAGCGGCCTCAAAGCGGAAAACGCATCCCACTCTGAAGCCAAATTCCGGGACGCAATTTCCGCAGAGCCCTCAATAAAAGAAAAGGACCCCTTTGCAGAGGTCCTAGTCAATTCAAGGTGGCGGGGAAGGGAATCGAACCCCTGACACGAGGATTTTCAGTCCTCTGCTCTACCAACTGAGCTACCCAGCCATTTGAGGTGTGCCTTGTTTCAAGGCTTGATTAGTATAACCAAGGACGCGTTCCGGTCAACCGAGAATTTTAAAAAAGTTTTTGAGCACAGCCTCGGTTCTATAAATCGGCACGTCAGAGGCATCAGCCGGCAGCAAGAAGTTTTTCACTCAGAGCCGCACGGGCAAACTCACTTGGCGTCATCCCCTCGGCAGCCGCCCGTCGACGAATGGCCTCCTTCATTCCCAGAGGAATCTTGACCGACAGCGTTGCCGTCCCCTCACCTGAGAGCGGGGGCCGTCCATGCACGATCCCACCAACGGTGTGTTCGCCATCCGGAAACTCTCCGCGCTCGTACGACTCGCACCACGCGTCAATCATTTCATCCGTTACAACCTGACCATTAGCGGCCGTATACGTCTTGCCCATCATCGACCCCTTTGCCGAGCCTGTTCAATCTCCTGCCAAAATTTCTTCTGGACTGGAGACAAGGCATGAATGATAAGCCACCCACGGACAAGCTCGACCGCGACAAGCTCCACGCTTCGTCCGTCTGGGAGCCATCCAATCGCAAGCCATCTCGGCGGCTCGTCCTTCGACTCGCGACGAATGCACTCAGTAACCGCAAGCCAAGCGCTAAGCACCTGCTTTTCCGTCAGGTGCTTTTTAGCGTTGGGATGAATCTCAACATCCATGCATCTTCTCCTCCATCTTACCCAATTTCGTATGACGAAAGTCCACTGTCGCCAATTCTTAAGCCGGCACGCGTTGGAGAGCAGGGGTCGAAACAATGATTGAAGGACGCTCTAGTACGGCCCAGGCGCCGGGGCAGGAGCACATGCGCCAAGGGCGGACGTTTTCGTAGCGCGCGAGGATATTGCCGTCGCGATCGATGAAGGCGATGTCGATGGGATAGGCCATAAAACACGTATGGACCGAAGAGCAGCGTGGAAACGCCATGACGAGCGGCAGGCCGTTGGCGGCAACCGGACGCCGTCCCAGCATGCCGCGCAGGCGCACGACAAACGACTCCGCCACCACAAACTCGGCCGGCGTCCAACCCAGCCTATTGAGTGCCCGCGCGTAGGCGATGTAGGACGAGACCGCGGTCACATGACCACCCCCGGACGCCATGGATCGACCGTCACCGCACGCTCGTGCGACAACGTTGTCGGCGCCCCCAGCGGAACGCCAGCGATGCTGAGAGAAGTCGGCCACGGCTCATAGTGCATGGTGCAGGTGTAGGTCCTAAACGTACCGGATAGGGAGAGCAGGCCACCATCTGATGCCTTCGCGCCTTGCTCGCTCGACACTTCGATCTGCAAGTCATAGCCTTCCATGGCATTCAGAATTTGAGTCTGGACCGTCACCGAGGCATCGGCAGAGTTCTCGTCACCCTCCCCGCCCGGTGCCACAGCGTGCGCCAACACGATGTCGGGCACCACGCGGTCGAAGCGCGCGACAGCGCTGGCAAAGACCATGACGTTGTACACGATGAGTGCCAGCACCAGCAAAACGGGCGTAACCACTGCCATCTCAACCGTCGCTTGGGCGCGCTCCTCGCGCAGACGCATGCGGATACTCATTACGACCCACCGCCCAGAGCGCCAACCAGCGTGGCGACATCGACGGTGAGCGGGATGGAGCCCCCGCCGGGCAGAGGAATCTCCGCAAGTGTGAACACCGTGCCGCTAATGGTGCGTTCGACTTGATATTCCAACGCCTCGCAAAGCGCCTTGGGATCGGTCACGCCCAACGGAATACTTCGCAGTTTGTCTTGCGCTTGAGAGAGACCCGCAATGTCAGACCCCGGACTCTTAATGACATTGGCGGAATCGGTCAGCACCGGCTTTCGCCGGCGCAAGTCGCACGGTTCCAAACCCAGCGCCGCCACGGACGCCGAAACGGTATCGCCGAGCCACGATGCGATGGAGCCCAACGCGCCGCTGCCCCCTCCTAGGCCTTTAATCATCTCGTCCATAAGTTCGTCGGCCGAACCTTGGATATCACCGTATCCTACGAGCAGCCGTCCCCAAACATCCATGACGCCGTCGAGCACGCCGGCAACGCCGCCCGAGCGTTCCTTCAATGTCGAGAAAAATCGCGAAAGCACGTTGTTTTGCGCCGCCGCCTCATCGGGCGCCAGCACCGCGGCAGAGATAGCACCGCGATCGCCAAGCCTGACTGCCGTGTTAAACGAAGAGTTGAGCTCATCGGGGCTCGAGATGGCACCCGAAACCGCAAGGGCAACCACGCCGTTGCGACCGGGCGGGGCGATACGCGGGCGCTCGCCGGAAAGCTCCTTGATGGCCTGGTCAAACGCATTGCCCGCACGGTCGGCCTCATCCTCGGTCTGACGCTCGAGCTCGAGCTCTTTGTTGCGGCATTCGACGTAGTCTTCCAGGGCCTCTTTGAACTTATCGAAGTGGTACTCAAAGCCGTTTTCGATAGAAGTCGAAGGCGCTGCAACGGCACCGAGCGACGAAACGCCAAAATGGCATCTGTTGCATCTGTCCTGTCCGTCATAATCAGCAACCGAGGCTAACCCGCCTGGCGACCCCTTCTTATAGTTGGGGCAACTCGTTCCGTAATGCAGATACGTCTTGCCATCGATGGCGCTGGTTGGCCACGCCGCATCGGTATAGAGTTCCGTCGCTCGCACCTCGTCAGCGTTGCGCGGCAACAGCGGGATATGGGAAGTAACTTCATCTCCGTCCTCGGTTACATATGCACGATTGACCTCTGTACTCGCATAGGTGTAAAACGCCTTGCGCGCCGCCGACTCCGCCTTCATCTCGACGCTCGATCCCTGAGGTTTTTCATTCGCCAAGCGCTGCCGGTAATAGATTTTCGCGCGATCGAGCGCTATTTGCGGCTCCCATGTGATGCTCGACTTTTCATGACGGTTCTGACTGTCAGATAGTTCTGCTAGTTTTTTCGCACGCTCCCACATACACGAGTACTTGCCAATCGAACTCTCGTCCGACCCGCCACAATCCGCCAGCCAAGCGCGCTCTTTAGCCTTCGCCGTGTCCTCAGAAGCCTTCCGCAACTCCTCGGCCGCACGCTCTAAATCATCTGATGTGTCTTTAATGGTATCGGTCGAGATCTCTGACCCTTTGAGCGCAGCGAAGTCCGACTCGGATGTCCTGGGCACGGCAAGCGCCGTACCGGTATAGGCCACACTATCGATATCCTGCGCCGATACCGCCTGCGTGGCACGCGCGGCAATCAGATACGGCAGAGCCGTCTCGATTTTCTGCAAGCCTTCCGATGCGCTTTTGGCAAACTTATTGCGCGTTTTAATGATCTCAATCCCGGTGTCGACCATATTGCCGGCAACTGGTTCGGCACCTGGGATGAGAATGGCAACCAGGCCCGTCCCGATTGTGGCAAACCCCGCTAGCCCCAGACTCAAGATGCTCGCATCAACCACCGTGGCAGCCGTGTGATAGGACGACACCACGTTGGCACCCGCCAACGCGCCGCTATCGGCCGCCACCTGGGTATCCCCGGCACGCGACATGCTCCATATCGCCGCGGTCGACGAAAACAACAACGTGAGCACCACTAGGATGACCACGGCAGAAGAAAGCGTGGTGTAGGCACCGTCTTCGATAAACAGGTCGATACCGGCGCGGCCCATAAAGCCGCCTCGCTTGCGATGGCAGCTCGGACGGCGCGTCAAAACGCGTCTAGACCAGAAACGCTTAATCCCATGCAGCAATCCACGAATCATAATCTCCCTCCAGCCATTCGGGACGTGATTGATACGAGACATCGACCTTGAGCTCAACGTAGCCGCCCTCGGCGGTACCACCCATAACCTGCGCAAACGCACCGATCACAGGCAACGGCTTGACCTCGCCGGAAACGGACACGGACGAGACGCCACCCGCACCGGCCCGGCCAAGCTCGATATCCCACGACAACGGCCCGCCGGCATGAAAGATCGAAACGTTGGGCACTGCGGCAAGCCGGCGGCGGGTGAACTCCTTAAGATCGTCGTCCTCCGCCGTCGTCGTGGTCATGAGCCGTGCGGTCTCGGCGGCGGCAGACTCCATGACCGCGCGCGTATAGAGCAAACACACCGGTTGCAGTGCGAGAAGAATGAGCGTCAGAAACGTCGGCAGCAAAAAAGCGGCCTCGACCGTAGACTGCGCCCGGTCCTCGCGCGCGATATCAATACAACGCGATGTCCTTAGCGCCCGCAGCGGCGTCGATAACCGACGTCGAGGCAACGCCATGGGATGCCGCCCGCTCAACCAGCGCCGCCAAGCGCCCATCGGTGCCAGCACGCCAAAGCCCCGCAATCGCCAGCACGATCGATAACAGCGCCACTGTAACGATGGCGTATTCCACAGTCGCTTGGGCAACCTCTTCACGCAGAACGCCATGCATTTCACGATCCCTCCTTTGAGCTTATTGTTTGCGGGACCAGACGCACGGTGCGCAGACGACACGAAGCATCGCCAGCATCCGCGGCAACCGTCACCATATCGACCCAGCCGCGCCCATCGCGCACGATGGCGCCCCATACGTTGCCCTTAATATCGAGATAGCCGCTCAGGGCGAGCTGGGCCGTTGGCACCTCGCGGTAGGCGCGTAACATATCCGCCGCTGCCTCGGTCATCGGTCGGTCCTCGGACCATGCAAGCCGGACCGCAATCGCGTTGTCCTCAGGCGAATCCGTCGCAGTGCCAGACCGCTTGTCGAGCGTCCGCAGAAAGGTTTGCGCCGTGACAGCAACATCCGAATCGTCCGCATCTCGCATCTCATCTTTTTGAGACGCCACCGCCGAATCTGAGCCCGAATCGAAGGCGGCCCCAGGACGCTGCTGCCGCGCGGCGTTAAGCCCCCAAAGCACCGCCGCTATCGCCACGGTCAGGCAAGCAAACACCAGCAGCACCCCGATGGAGCGCTCGCCCTCTACAGGCTGTTGATGCCCTCGCTGATAGCGTTCCATAGATCTTGGACCTTGCCTTTAAATGCGACAATGGCAATAATCGCGATCACCACAAGCACGCCCACCAAAATGGCGTACTCGGTGGTACCCTGCGCGCTCTCCTCCCGCAACAGCTCCTTGGCATGCTGGCGAGCGCGGATCGCCCGGCAAAAAGCCCAGTTCCAAGCCTTGTCAGCAACTTCGACCATCGTGTTCATGTATTCCTCCCTACATCATCCCGCCTGCTCCCAGCAGCGGGCCCAATATGGACAGAAGCAACGCCGGCAAGATGAGCGTGCCGGTGGGAATCAGCAGCTTGACGGGCGCACGCTCAATCTCGCGCTCGACCGCGGCGCGATGAGCCGCACGGATCTCGCGACTTTGAGCGGCCAGCGTCTCGGCAAGTGGGGCACCCAGGGCGAGTGCCTGCCCCACCGTAATGGCAAAGGTCTCGAGCGCTCGCACGTCCAGGTCGCGCGCGGCGGCCAACAACTCGTCCTCACGCGTGCCCACGCCCACCTGCCACGCCATGCAGGCCCGCTCAAGGCGAAGAGCCAGCACCGATCGGCGGGCGCAGAAAATCTCAAGCGCCGCATCAAACGAAAGACCGGCCGAAAGACCCAAGCGCACAACATCGATCATCTCGGACACTTCGCCGAGCGACACTCGCGCCGGGCCGCCCGCTCCAACCGCGCCCTTCATTCGCGCGGTCAGGGCATCGACCACCGAGCGACCCGCGGCGACGACCAGCACCGCCTCGCGCTTGCAGGCCCCTGCGATCTTGCGTGCATCCGCCCGATCCAAACCCGTCGCGACAAATACACTCAGGGCGCACAGGCAAGCCGTAACTGCAACCGGGGCGCTCATAGCTCCACCCGCATAATGCGCCTGATAACCACCAGGGCAACGGCGTTGAGGGCAAGACCCAGCACCACAGCGCCCGCGCCGGCAGGCGTCGCAAGACCGCGACGAAAATCTGCCGAAAGCAGCGCCAACACCGCGCACATGCCCGCCGGCATCGCCGCGACCATATGCGCAGACATGCGGGCCTGCGACGTCTTGACATCCAAGCGGCGCTTGAGCTCAATGCGCTCCCCCACCATGCTCGACGCCTCGGACAGTAAGTCGGCAAGCGGAGCGCCGGTGCGCTGTGACACCTTAAGCGCCAAGGTCACAAGCGAAAGACCGGGGGGCGTCGATGCGCACGAGCAAGTCATCGAGCGCATCGGTCGCCGAGATGCCGCAATCGATCGCCGCCGCCACCCGCAAAAACTCGGTATGTACCGGTTCTTGCGCATGAGCGCCCACAAAGCGCATGCCCTGGGCCAGCGAATGTCCCGAGGCAAGCGACATGGATAGTGCGGTAAACGCCTCGGGCATGGCCTCTTCCGCATCGTGTTGCTCGCGCCGGCTCTCAAAGCCATCCCGAGCGGCGCCAACGGCAATCGGAGCAACAAGTCCCAAGGCAAATCCGAGGGGCGATAACGACACCATCGTTAGTAAAACGCTGCAGACACCGCTCGATAGCAGCAGAAACGCCAAGCGCCCCGAAGCATCTTCGATCACGAGGCCAAGGCGATGCGCCGGAGCCAGCGATGCCCACGAACGGGCGATCTTTTTCAGCAGATCGTTTTCCACCAGCTCACGCGGCAGTTTCTCTGCCACCGTCTCGAGCGCCTGACGCGCCAGCTCCGCCGGCGGCACCTGCGGCACACGAGGTTCCGCCCCGCACGCCGTCGCAACAGAAAACCCTGCCAAACCCCCTACGACGAGGGGCACAGCGACCTCCATTCGTCCACCTCCTCTTGTGTGAGCGTCCCCGACCGCAGGCCTTCTGCGATAAACGGCGGCTCGCGGTCAAGCTTCCAGGTGCGCTCGGCGGCATCGAAAGTCACATAGCGCTCGAGCTCTACGCCGCCCGACGCGGCGCGACGCACCCCCGAATACGAGGAGACGAAACGCCTGCCATCGGCGTGGCGCTCGGACATCACGATGCCGTCGAGCGCCATGGCAATCTGCTCCTCGATGAGCTCGCTCGGCAGATCGATGCCATAACGTGCAAGCAACGTCAGACGCACCACGGTCTCCTGCTCGGAACCCGCATGAAGCGTGGTGAGCGACCCGTCGTGGCCCGTGTTCATGGCCTGCAACATGTCGCAGCACTCGGCACCGCGAACCTCGCCCACCACGATGCGGTCGGGGCGCATGCGCAGGGCATTGGTCACCAGGTCGCGGATCGTCACCGCGCCCTCGCCCTCAATTGAAGCCTCGCGCGCCTCTAGGCGCACCACGTGCGGATGATGCGCAAACTTGAGCTCGGCAGAGTCCTCGATCGTCACGATGCGCTCGCCGGTGGAGATCTCGCATGACAACGCGTTGAGCAGAGTGGTCTTACCAGATCCCGTGCCTCCCGCAACCGCCAGGTCCTGTCGCAGCGACACCGCGCACGACAGCAGCTGCGCATACCAAAGCGGCAGCGACCCCAGCCCCACAAGCTCGTCCAGCGAGCAGATACGGTCCGAGAACTTTCGGATGGTGAGAATCGGTCCGTCAATCGCCACAGGCGGAATCACCGCGTTGACGCGATAGCCCGTTTTGAGGCGGGCGTTGACGATGGGGCTGCGCTCGTCGATACGGCGGCCAAGTGGCGAGATGATGCGGTCGATAAGCACCCGGATCTGCTCATCATCCTCAAACGCATGCTCGATGGGATACAAGACGCCGCCGCGTTCAAAGAAAGCCGCGC
>URWQ01000003.1 GCA_900551635.1 uncultured Collinsella sp.
TCGAGCTCGGCCTCCATGCGCTTGGCGAGCTTGGCGTCGCGGTTGCCCTGCGCCTCGATACGGGCGGCCTTGGTCTCCAGATACGTGGAGTAGTTGCCCTTGTAGGGATAAAGGTGACCGCGGTCGACCTCGCAGATCCACTCGGCAACGTTATCCAGAAAGTAGCGATCGTGCGTGACGGCAAGCACCGCGCCCTGGTAGTTGTGCAGGAAGTGCTCGAGCCACAGGATCGACTCAGCGTCCAGGTGGTTCGTGGGCTCGTCGAGCAGCAGCAGGTCGGGAGCCTCGAGCAGCAGCTTGCACAGGGCCACGCGGCGGCGCTCGCCGCCGGAAAGCACGTTGACCGGCATGTCGGAATCGGGCAGCTGCAGGGCGTCCATGGCCTGGCCGAGCTTGGAATCGATATCCCAGCCGTCGGCGGCGTCGATCTCGTCCTGGAGCTTTCCCATCTCGGCCATGAGGGCGTCCATGTCGCAATCCGGGTCGCACATCTCCTCGCCGATCTTATTGAAGCGATCGACCTTGGCGATCATATCGCCAAACGCCATGCGCACGTTCTCGATAACGGTCTTGTCGTCATCGAGCGGCGGCTCCTGCTGCAGGATGCCCACGGTGTAGCCGGGGGTGAGCCTGGCATCGCCGTTGGAGACCTCCTCGATGCCGGCCATGATCTTGAGCAGGGTCGACTTGCCCATGCCGTTGGGACCCACGACGCCGATCTTGGCACCGGGGTAGAAGCTCAGGGTCACGTCGTCAAGGATTACCTTGTCGCCATGGGCCTTGCGAGCCTGATACATCTGGTAGATAAACTCTGCCATTTGCCTGTTTTATCCTTTCTGCCTGCTGTTTACCTATTCTTGTTTCGTTTTAGTGGAAACGAAATGAGGAAACCAGCTCTGAAACGTAACGAAAAAGGGGCATGGTTGCCCACACCCCCTAATACTACCTGGGAAAAGTCCCCCGGAACATACTATGAACTGCGTACGCTAGTTTTCCGCAACCTTAACGAGCGGCTCGCTGCGATTTGCGCCACAACAGATACGAGTAGACGTAGACGGCTCCAACCGAACCAAACGCCAGAGCCGCAATCACCGCGGCGACGACTTCACTCGAAAGCACGCTGCCTGCCACGCCCATCACAATCAGGCCAATACCCAGCACCATAAAGCAGGCACCGCCAAAACGCTGCGTACGGCGCCAGTTCTCGGGATCGGCAAGCGCCCAAGGTGTCTTGATACCGAGCGTATAGTTCTGCTTCACACGCGGCAAGTAGTTGCCTACGCCGATGAACAGCAAACCGACAACACCGGAAATCAGCACGTTAACCGAACCGACCGCCGGCACCACGCCCCAGACCGTAAGCTCTCCCAGCCAGCTTATGGCGCACATGAACAAGGTGAAGGCGATTACGAAGCCCTGGTAGAACTTGCCCGAGGTTCGATATGCCTCACCTTTGGGGTCGATGCGCGGCACCACGCAGAACATTGCGAGAAGCGCCAGAGGCAGCACGCCGAGCGCGGAGGCCATCCAGCTAGGACCCCAACCGTCGACGGCGCCGTTCGCGCCCCAGTGCGTGGGAATCTGCGCAGGCAAGCTCGGCATCACCATGAGGTGTGCTACGACATTGGCGACGCACAGAGCGACCAGCGCAATCCACACGCGCGACGATACCCCCGTGGGGTGAATGCCCTTGTTTTCGTTATTCATCCTTATCACCTTCAGTGTTTGTAAAGCCCATAAACCAGCCAATTAAATCCTGCATGACGGTGGTGTTTAAGCTGTATACGATGTTTTGGCCATGGCGCTCGTCGGTCACCAACCCGGCGTTTTTGAGCGTCGCCAAGTGATGGCTCAGCGACGGCTTACTGATATCAAAATGCTCGGCAAGCTCCCCCGCCGTGCAATTGCCCTCGCGCAGCAACTCCAAAATGCGACGCCGTGTAGGATCGGCCAGCGCTTTAAAACCCCCTCCCGGCATAAGACCTCCTCTCAGCACCCCTCATGACGCGCACACTATACTCGATATTTAGATGTTTGTCTAACTATCTAATCGCAATGCTTCAAACCACATCAAAGCAAACGCCATCGCAACCTATGGGCGATTACCTATAATGGCGATAGCTAAAACACGACCTGCTTCCCCATCGGAGGATATTTATGACCGAAACCGCTGCCGCAGCCGCCATCGAGACACGCGACACCAAGCTCGAGATCATCATGGGCCGCGAGGCACTCGATAAGCTCGCCGATGCTACGGTGCTGGTGCTCGGCTGCGGAGGCGTGGGCTCCAACTGCTGCGAGGCACTCGCCCGCGGCGGCATCGGACATTTCGTCATTCTGGATAAGGACGTCATCGCGCCCAGCAATATCAACCGTCAGGCCATCGCCTTTCACAGCACCATCGGAAAGCGCAAGGTTGACGTGATGGAAGCCATGATCCACGACATCAATCCCGCCGCTGCCGTCATCAAGCGAACTGAATACTTGCTGAGCGACAACATCGATGATTTCTTCGCGAGCGTTTTGGAGCAGACGGACGGCAAGCTCGACTACGTCGTCGACGCCATCGACACCATCTCGGCCAAGCTCACCATTGCCAAATATGCTCAGGACCACGACATTCGTTTGGTTAGCTCCATGGGCGGGGCCAACAAGCTCCATCCCGAGTGCCTCCGCTTTGCCGACATTTTCGATACGGTACGTGACCCCATGAGCCGCATTATGCGCAAAGAATGCAAGAAACGCGGAATCAAGAGCCTGCATGTACTGTTTAGCTGTGAGGAATCGGTTAAGACACAGCCCCGCGACCCTTCCAATATCCACGAGCGTACCGAGCTGGGAACCGCCAGCTTTATGCCGCCCATCATGGGTCAGATGATTGCCGGCGAGGTTATCCGCCAGATCAGCGGCCGCGGCACTGAGCGCGTACGCTCCGATGGCCAACGTCTGGACTAGCGGAGCGCACCGAGATGGAGCCCCGGTTATTTGATGCACACTGCCATCTTGATTTAATGGCTCACCCGGACGCCGTTGCCGATGAGGCGACGGCGCTGGGCTTGGGTCTATTTGATTGCGGCGTCGATCCACGCGACTTCGCTAGCGTACATGGGCGAACCCGTCGCCCTCCTACCGTCATCAAGGGCATCCACCCCTGGTGGCTCGCCGATGGCCACTGTGGTTTTGACGAAATCAATCTGCTTTGCGAAGTTGCAGCCCAAGAGCGCTACATCGGCGAGGTGGGACTCGACTTTTCCGCGCGCTTTGCCGGAAGCGAGCCGCTGCAAACGCAGGCACTTGACCAGCTCTGCGAGGCTCTCGCGCAGCATCCTCTTGCCGGACGCGTGATATCAATTCACGCCGTTCGTTCGGCAGGAGCCGTACTGGACGTCCTCGAATCGCATGGGCTACTCATCCCAAACCCCGACTCCCCCGCTATCATCTTCCACTGGTTTAGCGGCACTTCGGACGAACTCGCCCGCGCGCGCGATGCAGGCTGCTATTTTTCCGTCAACGAACGCATGCTCGCGTCTAAACGAGGACGCGAATACGCACGACAGATTCCACTCGATCGTTTACTGCTCGAGACCGATGCGCCAGCCGAGCCAAACACAGAAACAAGCGCACAGTCGCTCATCAGATCGCTCACAAGGACCTCGATGCGCATTGCCTCACTCAAAAACTGTGACGCAAAGCGCATCGAGTCGGTAGTTTTAGCAAATGCGCACTCTGTTTTTGACCTTCGCTAACCCCTGTGGGCAAAAATGCCAAGGGACATGCGAATCGCACAACGCAGTCCCTATTGGTAGGCAGTACAATTCGGCAGCATTACACCAATTCGTGCATGAGATCACGGTTGCGTGCATACAATTCGTCAAAGATATGACGACGCGATGCATATAACTCGTGGGCAGTCATATCGGGCACGATTGTTTGCGCAACGCCAAGGACTTGGGCGAGCTCATCCCATGATGCATAGGCGCCACCTGCGAGAGCTGCCATGATGGCATCACCGAAGCATGCGCCCACCGTAACCTTGGCAACCGAGACCTCGCGCCCGCATACGTCGGCGATAGCCTGCATCCAAACTGGATTCTTGGTTCCACCTCCGACAAGCATAATGCGCCCAATTGGCAGTCCATGCTCTCGCTCGATAATGTCGACATGGGATGCAACGGTATACGCGACGCCTTCCAAGGCGGCGCGAACCATATGGGCTCGCGTATGCCTTCCGGTCAGGCCAAAGAAGACGCCACGCGCCTCGGGATCGTTGAGCGGAGTACGCTCCCCCGCAAAGTACGGCAGACACAGGAGCCCATCGGCACCCGGCGCCACGTCGGCGGCATCATGCGCCATAACCGAATAGGCATCGGGACCACCGTGGCCCTCGGCCTCTACGGCGTCGCGATACAGCTCTTGGCGCAGCCACGATGTGAGTGCCCCCGCCGTATTGGTCCCCGCGCAGATCCCGTAAGTTCCGGGAATGATAAACGTCCCCGGCCACAGGCGAGCATCATCGATCATATGATCAGCTAGGTAGATGAAATACGCCGTACTCCCCAACTGAACCATCATATCGCCGGGACGGAATACACCCGTCGAAATGGCCTCGGCACCAGAGTCGCCCGTTCCCACTAAGACAGGTGTCCCTGCCGCGAGCCCCGTCGCCTCAGCCGCACGCTGCGTAATCACCCCGGCAATATCGGTAGCCGACATCACCTCCGCCATCTGATCAGGCCGGCAGAAACGAGCACATTCCCGAGCATCAACCTTCCAGGTGTAGCGGTCGTATAGGGGAAGAAAAACCTCCGCTAAATAACGGTCCACCGTAAAACGCCCCGTCAACTTTGCGCATAGAAACGATGACGCCGTCAGGAACTTCGCGGCACGTTCGTGCACCTCTGGCATATTCTCCTTAAACCACAAGATCTTGGGAGCAATATCTGACGAACAGGGATCGTGCCCGAAAAGCTCGCGTGCGCGATCTGACCCATATTCGGAAAGGAGCTCGTCAATCTGCGGCTTCGAACGTGCATCGACTCCATACAAAATCGCGGGCGCCAGCGCGTTGCACTCGGTATCGACCGGCACACAGTCGCAACCCAATGCGGAAAGGCCCACGCATCCGATCTGTGCCGCGTTAACCCCCGATCGCGCCACCAGCTCGCGCGACAAGCGGCAAAAATCGCCCCACCAAACTGCCTCCGCATCATGCTGGTACCATCCATCACACGGGTTGTCCGTCTCGTGTCCACAAGAGGCTTGGCAAACGATGTTGCATCGATCATCGATTAAAACGCCTTTAGAGGCGCTTGTCCCAATATCAATACCCAGATAGAGCGCCATAGGTGCCTACTCCCCTCGCGCCGTACGAGCGGCAGCCATAAAACGAGCTACCCGCTCAACATCGACCGGGGCATCCAGCTTTCCGTCGCACTTTAAGCACGTGCCGACAAACGCACCATCGTAGTGAGCAAATACGTCAGCCACGGTATTTTCGCGACAACCGGTGCCACATACCACGGGTACTTCGCCAACACGCTCGCGGACTTCATCGGCAAACTCGCCGCAATTTTTGCCCGAAGCGCCACGACCGGCAGCCGAACCGCCGATGACCATTGCATCCGGAAGGCAATTAAAGAGAAGTGAATCGGCAATGTCCGCAGTCGTGCGGTCGTTGAGATAAACCTCCCCCTCGCTCGTGATGAAGTGAAAAAGCTTGAGGTCATCCAGGCGCAGCGCCGCCTTGCGACGCATGGTGTGCGCGAAATCTCGGTTAATCAGCCCGAGATCACCGGCCCAGGCACCGCAAAAATTGCAGCGCGTGAACTGCGCATCGACGGCAGCGCACAGCTCGATTGTGGCATCACCATCGTAAATAGCCTCAGCTCCCCAAGGAGTCGACAGATCATGGGATAGAGTCCCGATTACATAGCCCATCGATGCAAGGGTTGAGGGAGAAACGTGCTGCTCATAGGGCATCGAGAGCTCATTGGTAATCAAAATGCCATCGACACCGCCCTGTTGCAACGCCTCGAGATCGCGCTTGGCGGCTTCCACGACCTGCGACACGCTTCCACCCGGGTAATACAGTGGGTCGCCCGGCAGAGGACGCAGGTGCAGCATTCCGATAACCGGCTTTTCGGTCTTGAACATCGAAGTTAGAAACGACATAGCGTGCTCCTTCATAGGGTTATTGCAGGGACGTTACTCCCCCAGCACCTCGACGTACACTTTTCGCTTCTGCGGACCGTCAAACTCCGCAAGATAGATGTTCTGGGCACTTCCGCACACGATGTGGCCATCTTGGACGGGAAAGAAGCAACTGTTCCCGCAAATCATGCTCTTGATATGCCCACAGGAGTTGTTGCCGGTGGCTCCATAGCTCGGCAGGAAGTGTGCATGTGCATAGGGGGCATCGAGTGGGGCGATGCGATCAAGCGTTTCCATAAGATCCGTCTCCACGCAGGGCAGCCCCTCGTTTACCACGATTCCACAGGTCGTATGCGACAAAATAATCGCTGCCAAGCCATTGGTCACCGAGCTGCGTTCGATGGCAGCGTGCACGTCTTCGGTAATATCGATGAACTGGTCCGGAGCAGTCGATAGATAGCTCAATGTTTCGAGCGTCACCATGTTTACTCATCCCCTTCAAGAAAACGCAGGGCATTACCCCAGTAGAGCCTTTCTCGCGCATCATCGCGCATGGACACGGTATCGAGCGCCCGCTTGAGTTTGAACGCACGGAAACGCGGCGTATTGCTGGCGAACATCACTTGATGCGATAGCGCGCGCTCATACCACAGCGGCCCCATATCGACCGTGAAAAGACGCTGCATCATCTCCTCGGGCGAATCGATGTAAGTGATAGAGGTGTCCGTGTAGCAGTTGGGATACTTGAGCAGCATCGCCACGGTCTCGCGCACCCAGGGCCAGCCAAAGTGGGTCAAACTAAAACGCACATTTGGATGCGTTGCGATTGTGTGCTCAAATGCAAGCGGGTTACTGCGCGAGAGCTCTGCGCCCGGCTCCCAAGACATACCGGCATGGAAAACCACCGGCTTGTTATAGCGCTCGCACAGCTCGTAAAGCGGCTCAGCCACAGCATCATCGGGGTCAAAACCCTGCTTTGCCGGATGCAGACAAAGCCCCTTTGCCCCCAGCTCGGTAAAGGCGCGCTCCAATTCGCCTGCGGCACTGCTCACCCGCGGATCTACGCTCGCAAATCCCCACAGACGATCGGGATGCGCGGCAACCAGCATGGCAATCTGGTCATTGGTGCCAAAATGCCCTCCGCATGCCGTGGTTACATCGAGCGGCATGAGCAAGCTCTTCTGCACATCGCAGACGTCCATCTCAACTTGAAGCTCGTCCCAATCCATGGGACCCATATGCCCCATACCAAATTCTCGTGACCAAAAACCGAATCCATCAGGCTCATCACCCGGCGTACAGATCTCGCCGTAGAGCATGGGCTGAACCAACATGTCGATAACCATTTCGTACTCCTTTCCAGGCATTTGACCCTAGTACGGCTCAAACGAACCAATCACTCGGGACGACAGCTCAGCGCCCGCCTTCATACACGCCGGAATATCAAGGCCATCGATCACGCCCTTGGTAAACCCGGCAATATACGAGTCGCCGGCACCCACGGTATTAACGACCTTCTCCGCCGGTACAATCCCGCACTCATAGAAGCGCTCACCGTCATAGGCAATGCTTCCCTTCTCGCCAAGCGTGGCAACCGCAACGCGCGGTCCCAATTCCTGCACGTGGCGTACCCAGTCTCGTAGCTCCGGAGTGTCCTCTTCAAACGACATAAATGCGTAGTCAACGTAGGGAAAATGATTCTCACATGCATATTCGGGATCCTGGCTGAACACCGAGAAGTCCATAACCACCGTCTTGCCCGCATCGTGCCATTCGGGCAGGAGGTCCAAACAATTGCCAAACAGGTCGGTATGAATGATGTCATGCTCTAGGATAAACGCCCGGTCATCTTCATTCGGTCGATATGTCTCCATTACGCCATCGATTGCCTCGAGATGCACGCGATCGACGCCGTCTTTCAATGCCATGAGCATCACCGAGGTGTCGCCATCCTCCACCCGCAGATGTGAGATATCGAGCCCCTCAGCGGCCAGCGCCTCTCTCATCTTGTCTCCGTACTCGTCCTTGCCGACAACCGACACGGCGGATACCGAAACGCCCATTCGTGCAAGATGGATACCCCAGTCAATGCCATTACCAGTCGGATAGAACACGCCGATGTTTTGATAGACGTCCGCACAGCAAAAACCAGCCGCGCACGCTTTAATACCCATGGTCTTCTCCAATGTTCAAAAGGGGACCCACCACATGGCGAGCCCCCTTTTCGCGTTTCGCTTATTGTTTTGCATCGGCTGTCCAAGGCCTCATAGCCAGACCGCCGTACGCTTTCTTAAGCTATTCGACGATTGGCGCTCCGTGGCCCCAAGAACCTTCCATACCGCACACGGTCGAGGCAAACCCGGCAGCAAAGTCGAGCGCGCGCTCGATGGCCTCGGCGCCATCCTCACCACGCTTGGCGGAATCGAGATAGCACATCAAAAACGAGGTGAGGAACGAGTCGCCCGCCCCCATGGTGTCCTTCATGTCCGTTACCGGTTTAGCCAGCTGGCGGTAATAGCGCTCGCCGTCGTAAGCAATGCAGCCCTCGGCGCCCGCCGTAGCCGACACAAAACGCGGACCCAGGCCCTTCACCCATGCCAGACGTTCGCGAATCTCGTCCTCACTCGCGGCATCCGCCGCACTAAAGAAAGCGAAATCGACGTAAGGCGCAATCTGCTCGTAGTACTCGTCGGTGGAGTCGTCCGAAAAGTCAAAAGAGACCGTGACGCCCGCAGCCTTCAGCTTGGGCAGCTCGCGCTCGGTAAAGCAATAGTTGCCCGAATGAACCACATCGAACTGCTTCATGTACGAAAGGTCAAAGCGATCGAGGACATAGCGCGCATCGCCACGGATACCGCCCTCGTTGGAGCCGAGGAAGACACGGTCACCGTCAACGACGGTCACGCGAGCCGCTCCGTTCTCGCCAATCATCTGCTCGCACTTGTCAAGCTCGATACCCTCATCCTCGAGGCTTGCAATGACATGCTCGGCAGCGGCGTCATTGCCAAAAATGCCCATGTATGCAGAACGTGCGGCACCGCATTTCTTGGCATAAACGGCGAAGTTCACCGCATTGCCGCCAGGATACATGGTGTGGATATGCTCGTAGCGATCGACGACGTTGTCGCCAAATCCGAGCGCGTTAACGTTAAATGCCATGGCCTTTGCCCCTTCTAGTACTCGACAACACCCATATAGCGACGGAAATCGGGATCGTGATCAAACACCTTGCCGCGTGCAGCACGCAGCTCGCAGTTCATGGCGTAGAACAGCACCGGGTCCAGATAGGCACGGACGCTCGCCGGCACGGCTTCCATACCGTACTCCTTGGCATCGAGCACCATCAGCGTATCGGTATGCGTCTTAAGGAACGCCAGGGCGCGCTCGTCCATGGCACGGCACTCGCTGGAGCCCATCTGCAGGAAGTAAAAAACGCCATCCTGAGTAGCCTCGAAGGGGCCATGGAAGTACTCGGCAGAGTGGATGTAGCTGCAGTGCTGCCACTGCATCTCCATAAGAGAGCAGATAGCGAAACCGTAGGTCTGGCTAAAGTTGGGACCGCTGCCCAGAATGTAGAAGAACTCGTGCTCCTGGCAAAGCTTGGCAAAACGATCGCCCAGCTCGGCATTTACCTTCTCGCGTGCCGGGGGAAGAATCTTATCCATCTCGGCGATACCGGCATACATATCGGCAAGATCGGCGTAGCCCTCCTGCTGATCGAGCAGCTCGGCCGCAAGCGACAGCGAAATGCCAGCGGGGACCTCGGCCTGCGGCACGCCCTCGCCCCACGGGTAGACCCACGTGGTCCACTTGCCGGAGTCAATCTTGGATCCAGCGTTGTCGGTCTGGGCGATCACCGTAGCGCCGGCAGCAAGGGCAATCTCGCAGCCCTCGACGACCTCGGGGGTGTTGCCGCTGTGGCTACAAGCGATGACCAGGGACTTCTCGCCCAGACGACGCGGACGCATGATATCGAACTCGCGAGCCGTATAGATATACGAAGTGAAGGTGGTTGCCTCGCGCTGCAGAAGCTCATGAGCCGGGATCAAATCGATCATGGAGCCACCGCAAGCAATCCAGTAGACGCTGTCGAACTTGCCCTTCTCGGCAATTGCCTCTTTGATCAGATCGTGTGCGTTCATATCCAGTTCCTTTCTTGTTTGGCCCACAATCAATGACGTTGGTTGCGTGGCCGATGGTTGTTTTAGTCAATCAGATATTTCTCGAATGCGGCCATGTTCTTGGCATCTGCCGCCGCCGGATCATCGTAGTAACGACCGTCCGTGATTTCCTGGCCGAGCATGCCGTCGAAACCATGGGCGTTGAGCGTGGCGACGAAGGCGTCCATATCGTGCTTGCCATCGCCCCACACCAGATGGCCATACGGGTCACCGTCGATAAAGTGCATCTCGTGAATTGCCCCATCACCAAAGGCGGCAAACCAGTCCTCGAGCGTCTCGCCTGCAACGCCCATCGCGGTTGTATCAACCATGGGCTGTAAGTACGGGCTCGCGACCTCGTCAATCATGCGCTTCGCATCGGAAACCGTCGTCACAAGGTTGCTCTCCTCGGGACGCAGGCTTTCCATCGTAAGCACCAGACCGTGCTCGCCGGCATACTCCGCCAGAATGGACAAGTGCTCGCGGCTGCGCTTCCAGGCTTCCTCGCGGTCCTCGTCCCAGTCGCCCCAGCCCGAGTTGATGGACATGCGGTCGCACCCAAGTACCTCGGCAAGCTCAATGCCGTGCTTAAAGTACGCCAGGCTGCGCTGCTCATGCAGCGGTTTGCGTGCGCAATACTGCCAAGGATAGACAACATTCTCGGGGCACAGAGTACGATACCTAAGCCCACGGTCTGCAGCCTTTTTCGCCAGGACCTCAGCCTCAAAGTAGCCCGTGTGGTCGAGCGTCACATGCGGCTCTGCACACCACAGCTCAATGGACTCAAAGCCCAAGCGCTGCTGCACATCAAGGAAGTAATCGAGCGACCACATGATGTAGTGGATATTCATGCCCGCAATCTGTTCGCGGTGCAGCGTCGGTTTGGATTCAGACATCTTATGCCTCCTTATTTCGATCGAACACGATTTGTCCGTCCGACATCGTCATGTCAACCGCAAGATCGCGTGCGTCGCGATAATCGAGGTCGAACACATCCCGATCGAGCACGCAGATATCGGCAAGCTTGCCAACCTCGAGCGTACCCAGCTCGTCTTCGCGCATCAGGTCGTACGCGCCCCCGGCAGTCCAAGCGCGCAAGAGCTCGACAAGCGTCAGCGTGTTGACCTCATTCACGGGCAGTCCGTCGGCGAAGAATCCGCCGCACGCGCTGTAGATTGACTCGCCCAGGCTCGGAATCAGCAGCGGCAGATCCGTGCCGCAGCACACTGTGCATCCGGAATCTTCCATGCCGCGGCGATTCCAGCTGTGCAAAAGTCGCGTCTCGCCAATTTGTCGACGCATCATCGACAGGCAATCCTCGCGCCGGTCCAGCGTCAGAATCTGCGGATAGACCTCGCAAATTCCACCTAACTTGCCAAACTCGACAAGATCGGTCGGGTCAGAGTTCTCGAGATCGGTAATCGCATGGCGGCGAAGCATCCGTCCATGCTCGTCTCGAGGCAGCGAGGCATAGAGCGCCACGGTGCGACGAACGGCGCCATCGCCCTGGCAATGCAAGGAATATCGGAAGCCGTCAGCATCAATTGCACGCAGCTCGTTCTCAATCAGATCCCACTCTGGCTCCTCGACGACCGTCTTACCGGCAGCGCCCGCATCGGCCGAGTCCGCATAGGGGTCAATCATCTCGGCAAGCCCCGCCCATACGCCGCGATCGGTCATACGGTTGAAGCCAGAAAAACGAACGAACGGTCCCCGGAAGCGCTCTCGTGCCTCGCGGGCATATGCCAGATTTGCACCGGCACCCACCGGCTGCGACATCATAGAGACGCGAACCGTCAGCTCACCAGATTCCTCACGGCGAGCCATTTCGTCGGCAAAGCCGTAGTAGTCATCAAACGCCATCTCCTTGATGGCGGTAACGCCGCGTTCGTTAAGCATGCTCATGTAGTCCGAATACCCTGCACGCACCTCGGGCAGCGCGAGGAAATCGCTCATCATGCGCCAGATCTTCTCGGCATAGCACGCCTGGGGTGTGAAGCCGTATCGCGCACTGGCGGCAGCATTGGGAACACAGGTATCCGCGCCCGGTGTAAAGCAGACGACGGGGATATCGCCAAAACACTCGTCAAACACAGCTGCTGTATTTGCGTTCTCGGCATCCGATGCCAACGTTTCGGGTAGGTTGTGGCCAAAAGCCGCCGCGCAATCCGGACGATCTTCTTTCCATGCACGCAAGAGCGACACGGCCTCTTTGGCATCAGCGATGCCGGACAGATCAGGCCCCAACGTCCGCAGCGCCCAGCCTGTATAGAAGGTATGCACATCGATCAGGCCAGGCATGACGGTGCGGTCGCCCAGGTCAACTACCTCGTCCGCCTGGGTCAAATACGAAGCTAGCTCACACTTGGTGCCAACAGCCTCAATTCGATTGCCACGGACCGCTACGAAACCTTCAAACGGCAGGTCCCCCGTACCGGTAAAGACGCTCTTAGACGTCAGGACCGTCAAACGATCAGACATCACAACCACCTACGCCGGAAGCATGCCGGAAATGGCAGTAATGACCAAGCCAAACACGACCATGAAGATGAAGAACTTCCAAATGGTCTTCCACCATTGGCCAAACGAAATCCTAGCCACGGCAAGACCGGCGACCGTCATGCCCGCCACGGGGCTGATGGTGTTGATGGTCTGGTTGGCAAACTGGAGCGCGGTGACGGCTGCCTCGGGATTGAGGCCCATGAGCTCGGTCAGGGGGCCCATAACGGGCATGGTGAGCGCCGCCAGGCCAGAACTCGAGGGAACCAGCAAAGAGAGCAGGCCAAGGACGATATACATAAACGTGGTGTAGACGGCGGCGGGTGCGCCGGCGAGCGCGGTAGCGAGCGCCTGGAGGATGGTGTCGATGATCATGCCGCCCTCGGCGATGACCAGAATACCGCGAGCGATACCGATAACGATGGCAGCGTACGCAAAGTCGGCGAGACCCTTAACGAACTCCTCTGCGATTGTCTGCTGGTCAAGACCGCCCAGGATACCGGCAAGCAAGCCCATGCCAAGGAACACGGCGGAAATCTCATTCATGTACCAGCCCTGGGTAACAAGACCCCAGACGATAATGCCCATACCGCAAGCAAAATCGATGAGCACGAGCTTCTGACGGATAGTGAACTCTTCCTCGATGGAGGCATCGGTCACGGAAAACTCAATACGCTTGAGCTTATCGTCCTCGTACACAATGGACGACTCGGGGTTTTTCTTGACGCGCATGGCGTAGCGCATGGCCCATGCGATACCGACGGCAGTGAAGATAACCCAAGAAACGGCGCGCAGCCACAGTTGCGGATTACCCTCGATGCCAATGATGCCTTGGGCGATCAAAACATTAAACGGGTCGATGGTCGAAGCACAATATCCCAGGTTAGGACCAAGGAAGCAGATGATGAATGCCGTCATCGAGTCATAACCGATACCCATCATGATGGGAATGAAGATGGCATAGAACGGCAGGGCTTCCTCAGACATACCAAACGTAGTGCCGCAAATGGACAGCAATGTCATCGTGATGGGAATGATGAGGATGTCCTTGTTCTTGAGCTTTTTAATCACACGGCTCATGCCGGCATTCAAAGCGTTGGTCTTGGTGATGATCGCGAACGATCCGCCAATCAATAAGACGAACGCAACGACGTCGGCAGCCTCCTGGATGCCCTTGGTGGGCGCTTGCAGAACCGCGAAGATATCCTGGCCCAGATTGATGGTCTCGCCGGTCTCGGAATCGGTGTAGTTCTTATCGACCTGTTCATAGGTTCCAGCAACGGCGACTTCACGCTCGCCCGCCGCTGTCGAAATCGTCTTGCGCTGATACTGACCAGAGGGAACGATCCAAGTCAGGACCGCAAAGACAACGATCAGCAAGAACATGATCGTATAGACATGCGGTAATTTGAACTTAAAACGTCTGTTTGTCTTCTTCGCCTTCGTATCTGACATAGATACCTCCAAAGAACTCGAGACTGCATCGCATCTCGCTTCAACGTTTGCACAATGCAAACGTTCTATGACGTCCCATAGATTACCAGCAGCTTTTTCCTTCATCAAGATAATTTCAAACTGATTGCCGCAACGCGGTTGAACGGTTGCGTTTGCGCCGTGAACGGTATGGAAACGCCCGGTGAGATGATCCACCGGGCGTTTCCATTCGCAATGTCCTAGATGTCAAAAACGTAGCGAGACCCAACGATCCGCTGACGACCGATGATAAACGGCCGCCGCTGCTCATCGAAAAAGAAGGCTTCCATATAAAACAAGGGTTCGCCAACGGGAACTGCCAACAGTCGAGCGACCTCGGGCGACGCGCACGCGATCTCGAGCGTGCACGGGTCGGTAAACGCGGGCGTGCGGCCCGTCCGGTTGCGCACGAACTCAAAAATGGATTGGTTAGATAGAGGTGCCGTTGATAGATAGGCGTTGTCCTCGTAAACGTATATGTTGTTCTCGAGCATGACAGGGACGCCATCGGCAGTGCGCACGCGCTCAACGCAAATCAAGTCAGTTCCAACGGGAACACCAAAGAACTGCGCTTCGGTGGAATCCGCCGGCAGTATCTTTCTCGAAATGACACACGCCCCCGGTTCCATTCCGTTAACGCGGCATGCGTCCGAAAAACTCTGGACGTCATCCTTCTGGCGAATCTTGCGCTTGAGCTTGGGGGCATTGACAAACGTGCCTTTCCCCTGTCGCTTCGTTAGATAGCCCTGCTGGACGAGCTCCTCAATAGCGCGTCGCACGGTAACGCGGCCAACTTTATAGCTCTCAGCCAATTCGAATTCGTTGGGTATCCGCGCCCCTGCCTTGTAGGCGCCGGAGTTGATTTCGTTTTTAATGATATCGATAACCTGTTGGTACAGCGGTATCGCTGCTTTACCGTCAGTTAGTCCTTTAGTCGGTGGCATTTACCCTCTCCAAGCACAATTAAGTCTAAAGCGGGCTCAGGGGCATTCAACAAGCCCTTGAGCCCGCATTAGCATAAAGTATGCTTGCTGCCGCACCAAAATGTTGGCTATTTACTCATCAGACCCGAAAAACGCGCAACTACCGCACTCCTAAGAAAGCGTGAGCAGCTCCGGCAGCTGGTCGATAATCTTGTCCGCGGCATCCTGGCTAAAGCCAAAGCGTTCCTCGCGCTTGGCAATGACTGTCAGACCGGCTCGCTTGCCAGCGGTGATGCCAGGCACCGAATCCTCAACGCAGCAGCAGCGATTCGCAGGCAGCCCCAGCAGGTCCAGCGCATGCAGGTAGATGTCGGGCTCGGGCTTGCTCTCATTAAACTGCTCGCCGCTCACCACATACTCAAAGGCATCCGACAGCCCGCACGCATTGAGCACTTCATTGATGCTAACCATGGGAGACGAGCTGGCAAGCGCCACGCGAACGCCACGGCGCGGCAGCTCTCGAATCGTATCCACGGCGCCTGGGTTAATCAAAGCCTGATAGTCGCGCGGACGCTTATGCGCCCATTCGTCCCAACGGGCCAACGCTTCCTCACCAGTAAAATGCCCCTTACCGGCGCGCTCAAACCAATCGACCAGCATATGCAGGAAGAACTGATGCGAGGTACCGACCTGCCCATTCAACTCCTCTTGAGTCAGATTAAGCCCAAGTTCCTTGGCAAACGCGGCAGTCTCGCCCAGGTAGTAATACTCGGTATCGACAATCACGCCGTCCATGTCAAAGATAACGGCGTCGAACGGAAATGCGGACACGGCACCCTCCCTAACAAAAGGGCGCCTGTAAGCAGGCGCCCGAACCATGCATTATCGGCGATTCTAACCCAGCAGCTTATCCAGCGCCACCGCAATACCGTCTTCGTTGTTATTGGCGGTCACCATCTGGGCCACAGCCTTGACCTCGTCGACGGCGTTACCCATGGCAACACCGGTACCCGCCCACTCAATCATGGACTTGTCGTTCTGGCCGTCGCCAAACGATACGACCTCGCTGGCATCGATGCCGAGCTTGGGCAGGGCACCCTCAAGCGCACGGGCCTTGTCGATACCGGGCGCCGTGTACTCAAAGTACCAGTCAGCCGTAAACATGCCCGAAAGCGTCTGCTTAAAGGGCGCATACATCTCCTCGTAATGCGCCTGCAGGTATGCCGGGTCGCCTGCCGTCAGCAGCTTGTCTACGGGATAAGTGTCCACGACCTCATGCAAGCTCTCGACCTCGCGGATCTTAAGGTCGCAGGCATCGCGCTCGTATTTGACGATGTTTTTCTGCGAGCCATCCGGCAGCGTAATCATGCAGTGATACGAGTCCTCGACATGCAAGTCGCGACCGAGCGAGATCATGGGAATCACATCATAGTTTTGCAGATGATCAATCAGACGGTGCAGCTCGTCGGCAGGCATAGCCTGATCGAACAGCACTTCGTCGGTCTGAGCGTCGACCACATGTGCGCCATTGAAAGCGACTAGCAGACCGTCATGGTTTTGAAGGTCGAGCTCCTGCGCCAAGGCGTGCAGCCCCCATGCGGGACGACCCGAAGCCAAGATGAGCTTAATGCCCGACTCCTGCGCCACGAGCAGCTTCTCGCGCGTACGCGGGCTAATCACCTTCTGATCGTTGGTAAGCGTACCGTCAATATCCATCGCGATGGCTTTGATTGCCATATGTGCCTCCTTGCATCGTTTTTATCGCGCACTATCTTATCCGAGCCGGGGCACGTTCGCACAGCGCGCGTATGACGGTTGCAAAACCACCCCATTTGAAACAAAGGCAAAAAAGTACTTGCAAAGACGCGTTCCGACATATAAGTTGATAAAAGACCGCCGTTGCGGTTTTAAGTAGATCGAGCATATGAAGTTTGAGTTTTAGCGTGTAAGAGAAGGAAGATCGGCAAAGTACAACCCCAAACGCAATGACAACTTAATGAGGTAACTGCCACATGTGAGGCACCCAGGGCATTGCTGTCTCGATTTTGAGCACGATGCCTTCCGCCTTGCATGGGCCGTTCCATCCCGCCCCTGCAGCAACTGCCTCACGGGCTCATTGAAAACCGCATAGCACCCCAACGTCAGCACATCACCCACGGCAAGCACATCACTCACGACAACCAACACATCAACAAACAGCACGAACATCAACCGATTGGAGAAGCTATGACAAACCGCCACGCTGAAGACGGCGATAAGAAAAGCATTCTGGATGCCCGCATTGAGCGAGCATATGCAAACGAATATGACGCCGCCTTTGCCGCCGCGACCATCAAGAACTACGCGTCGCTACCGCTCGCGACGATCTTGGCCGACCACCCTCAACTGCTGAAGCGCTGCACAAAGATCATGGGCGACCCCGACATTCGCAAGCTGACAGACCCCTATGCCCCAAAACGCGATAAAGATTCGTACGTTCTTACCGTAGGCTGCCTAGCCCATATGCTTACGGCGCTCGACACGAAACTCAAGCTCGAATGGGAACCCGACGAGCGTCATGAACTCGAAAGCAAGCGGAACACCCTGCGCACCGCACTGTTCCTTCCGTTGGACGGCCTCAAGCGCTGCAACGTCGAGCTCAATACACAGGCGCGGCAAAAGCCCGGAACCACGGGGCAGAAAACTCCAAGACCCCATGCGGCCATCGTCGACCGCAACCGATATAACCGCATGACCGCGCATTTTTCTGCCGAGGGAACAGCCATAAGGACGCTAATCGACCTGCTGTGCCTCCTGAGCATCAACGAGCTATTTGAGGGCTATCTCGCCCTTGTTCCCGCGACGGCACCCAAGTCGGTAGCAAAGATCATCGAGACCTGCAGACGCCAGTTTGAGCGCCATCGCAATGGCAGCGAGATGAACGCCAGCATCGCGCAGTACTACGCGGCTCATTACAAAAATGACGGATGTGCCCCTGTCGAGCATCAGCTGCGGCTCGCCTACACCACGCCCGCCGCAACGCTCTATCGCTTTGGAGCCCTTGGCGCTTGCGAGCCGCACGAACAGGCAGTCTGCCCCACAACCGAGCTCGATCTCAGGCTCGGACGAACCCTGTAGCCCGCCAGCCCCTCCGCGGGCAACAATCCTATTCCACAACACAACCAACAGAAAGGAGTCCTCATGGACACCAATCATTCCCCCATCATCAGCCCCCTCACCATGCGTGAATCCGCCCGAGGTATCACGCTCACCAGCATTTACGATGAGATGCTCGCCCGTCGCGAGCTCTCCGTCATGGGAAACATCGAAACCCCGATGGCCCACGACCTATGCCAGCAGATCCGCCTGCTCGATGCCACCGACCCCAGCCGCCCCATCACCATATTTGTCGCCAGCGCCGGCGGAAGCGTGCGATCGGGTCTTGCGATCTATGACGCCATGCGCCTCGCATCGTGCCCCATCCGCACCGTCTGCCTGGAATTCGCCGCGTCCATGGACGCCGTGATTTTTATGGGCGGCGACGATCGCCGTATGGCGCCCCATGCAGAGCTCATGATTCACGACCCGCTGATCCCCCAGGGGGCAGGCGGCTCGGCACTTGCGCTGCAGGAAACCAGCCGGCGTCTCATGCAGACCCGCAAGACCCTCACGCAAATCCTCTCGGACCGCAGCGGCCTCACGCCCAAGCGCATCCAGTCCCTCACTGCAAAAGACACCTACCTTTCGGCCGAGCGCGCCGTCGAGCTCGGCTTTGCCCACGAAATCCTCTCGACCACCAAGGAGGTCGCCCATGTCTAACCTCACCAGCCGCCTCGCCGCATCTGAGTCCGCATCGTCAACCATCCTCGCCAAGGATCGAACGCTTTCCTGCGACACCCGCCAAACGGGACTCAACAACAACGCACTTGTGATCGGCCCCTCGGGAGCCGGCAAGACCCGAAACGTCCTCAAGCCCAACCTGCTGCAAATGAACGCAAGCTACATCGTGCTCGACACCAAAGGCACGCTCTGTCGCGAAGTGGGACCCGTGCTGGCAGCCCACGGTTACCGCGTGCAATGTCTCAACTTCGCCGACCTCAACACCGTCCCGGCCCTTGCGCCCGGCATCGAGCGCTGCGGTTACAACCCCCTGAGGCACATTCGCCGCAAGGCGGACGGCAGGCCCAACCAGCAGGACATCCTCTCGGTGGCAAAGGCCATCTGCCCCATCGAGGACAACAACCAGCCTTTTTGGGATCATGCGGCGGCAAACCTGCTGTCGTGTCTTATCGCCTACGTCACCGAACAGCTACCCGCCGACGAGCAGACGATCAGCTCGGTCATCAAGCTGATCGAGCACCTGCAGGACGGTACCACGGGTCGATTGTTTGACGACCTGATCACGACCGACCCCCAAAGCTATGCCCTCTCGCTATGGCGGCGCTACGCCATTACGCAAAATGCCGAGCGCATGCACGCGAGCATCGTCGGCATCCTTGCCGAAAAGGTCATGTGTCTGGGATTCGACGGTGCGGCACAGCTCTATCGTGAGTGCCATCAGGTGAACTTCGCTTCCATGGGACACACCCCCTGCGCCCTGTTTGTAACCGTGAGCGATATTGACCGCAATCTCGATCCGCTGACCGGCCTCTTTATTTCGCAGGCGTTTATGGGCCTCATTCGTGAGGCCGATAGGCAGCCCGACGGCAGCCTGCCCGTGCCCGTGCGCTTTATGCTCGATGACTTCGCAAATCTGCAGATCCCCCAGATCGACAACGTGCTCTCGATTATCCGAAGCCGCAACATCTGGGCAACGCTGCTGCTGCAGTCGACCAACCAGCTCGATGCGCTCTATGGCGAGGCACGCGCACGCTCCATCATGGGCAACTGCGACACGCATCTGGTGCTGGCGTTCCAGGATCCCGAGAGTGCCCGGGTGTTTTCCGACCGCGCCGACGCGCTGCCCAGCACGCTCATGGCGACGCCGATTGATCGCTCGTGGCTCTTTGTACGCGGTCGCACTCCCGAACAGGTCGAGCGCTTTAGGCTCGAAGACCATCCGTTCTACGGGGAGCTGCCCGAGGCGCAGTGAGGCCATGCGGAGGCCGAGATCTAGGCGCAGGGTTCTCGCAGCGCGCGTCGCCCCGGCGATGTTCCACAAAGGCCGTGCGCCCCGGGACCACGGCAAAGCAAAGGGGCCCGTATCCTATCGGATA
>URWQ01000004.1 GCA_900551635.1 uncultured Collinsella sp.
TCACGACGGAGGCCACATTAAGTGGCCTCCTGTTCGTGCGGAACTCGCGATAAACCTAAGCCGGTGTCCCCGCTCTCCCGGGGCCTGTGGTTACCTGGTTGTTGCATGCGGCTCGCTTTTCGGAACTGGGCTGATATTTTCTTGATGTTGGGCGCTCTTGGTCCTAATGGGCTTGGGGCGCCTTCGCGTTTCCTCAGCTCCGCACCCTTGCGGGTTCGAATCCCTCCGCTTGCCCACAAGAAAGCGCCCTGGGCCGTTATGGGCTCAGGGCGCTCAATTTTAATGGCTGGGACGGAGGGATTCGAACCCCCAACAGCCGGCACCAAAAACCGGAGTTCTACCGTTGAACTACGTCCCAATGTGTGGTGTTGCCCAAAAGCAACCCGTTTAGTTTACCTAATCTGCGAGGGCATCGCAAACGCCATCGAGCAGGCGTACGGCGAGTGTCTGCGCATCACTTGCGGTGAAGGTTCCGTTGTAGCGCGTCATGCCCGTGAGCTCAATGCGGATGCGCGCGGGCTTTTGCTGCGCGGCGACATTGGCGGTGCGGATGCGCTGTGCAAGGTTGTGACACTCGGCAAGGGCGATCGTGGCGCGCGGCGCAGCATCTGCGGGCAGCTCATCGCTTGCGATCTCGAGCACCAGATCCACGTCGGTCGGAACCTCGGAATCGCAAAGCATCATGCCGCTGCTGTCGGTCGTCGCCGTGGCGATGTTCCACATGCGCGATGCAACGCTGCGTGCGATGGGGTCCTCACCGATGACGGCAATCTGGAAACGCTCGAGCACGTTGGCGGCACGGGCAAAACCGATGCGCGACTCGGCCTCGGTAACCGAGGGCTTGCCCTCCCACACGTGATGCAGGCGGTTGATATAGGCGTAGGTATCCTGGAACGCCATGCCATCGGCAAACAGGCCAACATTTTCCTGGAACTGCTGCAGGGCGGCCTCGGTGTGCGGGCCAAAATAGCCGTCGTCCTCACCGCAGGCAAAGCCCAAAACGTTGAGCGCGCGCTGCAGGGCCTGAACGTCGGCGCCATGGAAATTGGGCATGCGCAGATAGAGCGTGCGGTCGCCCAGCTTATACGAGGCGTCTACCAGGGCGCTCCAACAGGGGATATCGACGGCACAGCCAGCGGCAAGGCCGCTATCGAGCCTAAAGGTGCCAACAGCCTGCTCGGTGGTGGTGCCAAAGCGCTTGTCGGAGACCTCGGCGTCATCGATTGTATAGCCAAGCTGCAGAAGGCGGGACTGGACGTCCTCGACGGCTGCTCCCTGCATGCCCGTTGTAATAGGTTCCATGAACGAACCCCTTTCGGCGTATCATTCGTACTATTTGAGCGCCTGTCGGATAGACGACGCAAAGAGATGCATAAACATGCACTCAACAGTGTAGCAAGTTGTACCCAAATACGCTGCTGACAGGTTTTATAACCCCCGCTAGTTGAGTCGCTCCACAAAGAAATCTGCCATGGAGAGGAACAACTCGCGTGCGTGCTGATCAAGCTCAACGTTCTCGATGGCCGCTTTGGCCTTGGCGGTCAGGTTGAGCGCGTAAGTGTGGGCGTAATCGATGGAGCCGGTCTCCTGGAAGATCTCCACGGCACGCGCGAGTTGCGCGGGGTCCTCGGTGCCCGAGGAAAGGATTGCCTCGACCTCGTCGTGGTAGCGTTCATCAGAGAGGGCGTGTACGGCGACAAGCGTGCGCTTGCCCTCGGTGATGTCGGTGCGGAAGTCCTTGTTGGCGGCCTCTTTGGTGCCGATCAAGTTGAGCAGATCATCTTGGATCTGGAAGGCAAGGCCCGTGTGCAGGCCAAAGGCGCGCAGCGCCTCAATCTGCTCCTCGCTGCCGCCGCCGATAATGGCTCCGGCGGCAAGTGGCGTGGCTCCGCTGTAGTACGCGGTCTTGTGCGTCGCCATGTCCAGATAATCGTCGACCGAGATGTCAAAGCGCCCATCGCGGACCCAGCCCAAGTCGAGTGCCTGGCCCTCAATGGTGCGGACGATCATCTCGGTGAGCTCGTGGAGCACGCGGAGTTTCACGTCTGCCTCGAGCGTGGGGTCGTCGAGAACCGTCTTGGTGACCATGGTGAGCGCTAAATCGCCGCAGTTGATGGCGAGTCCCGTGCCCTCGGTAAGGTGCATGCAGGGCTTGCCGCGGCGCAGTTGGCCGTTGTCGGCGATGTCGTCGTGGATCAGCGCGCCCGACTGAAAGTGCTCGATGGCTGCCGCGGCGCTGCGGGCGCTCTCAAAGCTACCGCCCACTGCGGTCGCGGCGAGCATACAGATAAGCGGGCGGTGGCGCTTGCCGGCATTGGCCGTAAATGCCGAGAGCGGGGTATACAGGTAACGCTCGATATCGGCGGAAGTCGCCTGTCCGTCAAAGAACGTGGCCAGATAGTCGTTAATCTGGTCAAAGTGCTGGGCTAAAAAGCTGGTAAACGGACTGGACACGGGTTCTCGCATTCTTTCTTAGGTTGCACCGTTGCATTATGCAGACAACATATTGCCACATTGGGGCGTCGAGCGCGGCGGTTGAAGACGATTGAGTCTTGCGGCCGCAAACGCGGCAAGGGGCTCGGCTAGATAAGCCCAAAATGTTCGAGCGCGGTGACGACGCCGTTGTGGTCGAAGCTGTCGGTTACGTAGTCGGCCTTTTCCTTGAGGAAGTCCGGCGCGTTGCCCATGGCGATGCCAACATCGACCGCCTCCATGAGGGCGATGTCGTTGCTCGCGTCGCCAATGCCATATACGGTGCCGTGGTCTGGTCCCAGGGCGTCAAGCACAGCCTTGATTCCGGCCCGTTTGGTGCACTCGCGCGGCGAGATTTCTGTGACCTCGAGCTCGAGCTCGTTGAGGCAGAGCAGAGGTCCAAGCTCTTCATCTTGGGCGATGCGGTTGGCAAGTGGTGTGGACATAAGAATTTTATAGGCGTTGTAGTGCTCAAGTTGCGTGACGGCGTCGCCCACGGTGCGTGCGTATCCGTACGTCTCGGGGGCATCTGCACTCATGCGCACGACGCGATCGATGCCCTCAAAGCGAATGACCTCGCCCGATTGCTCGAGATAGGGGGCGAGGCGCTGTAACATGCCGGGGCTTATGGCAGCGTTTCGCACGACGCGCCCCTCGAGTTCGGCGTAACCGCCCGCGAGGCACACGACGCCTGCCCACGGCAGTTCGAGCAGCTTGGGATGGATGCAGCTGAGGGTGCGCCCCGTACAGATAAAAGCTTTGTTGCCGTTGGCGACAAACGTGCGAATTGCCTGTGCAACCGTCTCGTTGGGATAGGGGGAAAGATCTCGCTCGCCCTCGGGGAGCTCTTGGGCAAGTTTGGGATCTTGCCAGGCGAGCGTACCGTCGATGTCGAAGAAGCAGACATTGCCATACTTTTTGGCGCCATCGCCGGCATGAAAAGGCGAGGCGGCGAATGCAAAACCCGGTTCGAGTCCCATAATCTGATCAAAGTGTTCTTTGACGCGGGGTACCGAGATGCCGATGATTACCTGAGCGGTCTTGCCGGTGACGATGAGGCCTTTGGCACCCGCTGCGACAAAGGTCGCATTGTCCGCGACGATGGAGGGATCCACGACTTCGACGCGCAGACGCGTGGCGCAGTTGGTTGCGCCCGCAATGTTGGAGACGCCGCCCAGAAGCGTCACAACCTGCTCGGCGAGGAGATGATCTTGTGAGGCTTGGTTGCCGGAAGCGCCGGTTTTGGATGAGCGCTTTTCGTCAACGTCGTTTCCCGTCAAGCGTGAGAGCGCCGCGTTGCTGGCGATATGGTCCTCGCGTCCCGGGGTTTTAAGGTCAAAGGTCAGGATAAGACCTCGAAAGCTCAGAAAGAAGATGACGCTAAAGATGAGTCCGATTCCGAGTGCCAAAAGGTAGGAGCCGGCATGCGCCCGCATGAGCGGGATAAAGTTGAAGGCAGCCATTTCCATAAAGCCGCCCGAGAAGATGCCAACGACGCCAAAGAAGTTCATAGCCATGGCGAGGCAGGAAGATAGAGCGGCATAGAGCAAAAAGAGCCCCGGGATAGGTGAACATAAAGAGAAACTCGAGCGGCTCGGTGACGCCGCAGACCGCCGAAGCGACGATGGCGGGCAGAAGGATGGCCTTGAGGCCAGCGCGGCGTTCGGGCTTGGCGGTGGTGTAGAACGCAACGGCGATGGCAGGAAGGCCAAAGAGCTTGACCCAGCCGGTGGCGGTGAAACCAGCCCACGGCGCAAGCTCATTGAGGGGGCGCGTGCTATGGGAGAGAATGGGGAGCAAATTGGTCCACGTGGCGTAGATACCGTCGTTAATAACTAAATTGTCGTAGTAGATAGGCATGTAGAGCAGGTGGTGCAGCCCCATGGGCTCGAGTGCTCGCTCCAAAAACGCAAAGATACCCACGCCGAGGGGGCCGACGCCCACAAGTGCGTGGCGCAGCGTTTCGGTCGCTGCGTATACGAAGGGCACGATGGCGGCCGAGATGGCGGCAAGGGCGAACACGGCAAAAAAGCTGATGAGGTAGACCAGCGAGGAACCCGAGAAGGTGCCGAGCCAATCGGGGACCTTGGCATCGTAGAAGCGGTCATGGATGGCGACGACGGTTGCCGATACCGCTAGCGGGCCGATAATGCCGGTGTCGAGCGTCTTGATGCCGTCGATGATGGTAATGCCGCTAGCGGGGGTCAAAGACGACGGGTACTTAAGTCCAAGGTTGTCTCCGCTTAGCTTGATGATCTCGCTCAAAAAGAAGCAATAGGCAAAATAAGCCACGAGCGCCTCGAGGCAACAACGTGCCGGTTGCTTTTGGGCAAGGCCGATGGGCAGCGCTACGGCAAAAAGGAGCGGAAGTCGCTTAAAGACCGTCCACGAGCCGCGCTGAATGATAGTCCAAAAAACGTACCAAGGGGTTCCGTATACGGCGAGGTCGCCGACGATATCCGCAGACGTTGCGAGGGCGGAGACGCCGACCATAAGGCCCGATATGGAAAACAACATGGCGGGCGCGAACATTGCCCCGCCAAAGCGTTGGATTTTTTGCAGCATGTTCTGCCTCCCGTATATCGAGGCGCGTTACGCGTGGTGAAACGTTTAAACAATGGATTCATTGTAGAGGACCAGACGATTGTCGTACCGGCAGTTTTGAGCGAAACCGGTTTGGGCGCGACAGAAACCGTCAACGGTTAAATCCTGTCGCTTTGCCGATAATCGGTTTAAACAACTTTAAGAAATGCTATGCTGCCTAGCCATACATATTCATTAGAGGTGAAGTCATGCCAAAAGCGATATACGAAGGAATCTACCGAGAAATACGCTCGCGCATCATTAACGGGACCTATGCGTTTCAGGAGATGCTGCCAACCGAAGCCGAGCTGACCGCGGAGTTCGGATGCACTCGCAATACCGTCCGTCGCGCCTTGGGTATGCTGGCCGACGGGATGTTTGTGCAGCCCATACACGGCAAGGGCGTGCGCGTTATTTGGCTTAAGGGCGAAACCGACATGTTGGGCGCACTCGAAGAGGTTGAGTCGTTTGGCGAGTTTGCAAAGCGCAACAATGCCGTTGCATCTACGGACGTTAAGTCTTTCGAACATCTGGTTTGCACCGAGCAACTCTCTCGTCACCTGGGCTTTAAGGTGGGCGAGGAGTTGATTCGCGTAGTGCGTGTCCGAAGCCTCAACGGCAACGCGCGCCAAGTGGACCATGGCTATTTTTTGGCGTCGATCGCCAAGGGCCTGACTCCCGAGATCGCGGCAGATTCTATTTACGGCTATCTGGAGCACAAGCGCGGTGTCAAAGTGATGGCGAGCCGTCGTACGGTGAGTGTCGAGCTCGCCAACGATGAGGACTGCAGCTATCTTGACCTCGGCAAATACAACTGCGTTGCCGTCATGGAGAGTCAGTCGTACACCTCGGACGGCATCTTGTTTGAGGTGACGCACACTCGCACACACCCCGAGATCTTCCATTACCGTGTCAATTCCAAGCGATAGCCGGCTAGCTCGCAGCCTGACGAGACTCATGGCCTCAAAGAGAAAACGCCCGGTCAAACCGACGGTACATCGGCTTGACCGGGCGTTTTCTCTGCATTCGATAACAAATAATTGTTTATACAAAACTTGTCAAGTATCAAGTTGAAATTACCGTTCACCGAAGTTTTTCTACCGCTCTAGTAATACTTGTTCAAACAACTAGCCAAATAGCGTATCGTACAAATCAGCAAAAGGGGCAAAGTCCCCGAGCCAATCTCCGAAGGCGGCGGCAAAGGGTGCCGCCACGGTGTGAAAGGGTGGATTGTAATGAAGAACGAAATGAGCAGAAGGCAGTTCCTGGGCTTTGCTGGTTCCGCGGCTGCGGTTCTTGGTCTGGGTCTCGTGGGCTGCGGTGGTTCTGCCGGCTCCGGCTCCTCTGCTTCTGGTGACGCTGCCGAGGTCTACTTCCTCCAATTCAAGCCCGAGGTCGACAAGGAGTGGAAGGAGATCGCCAAGGCCTATAAGAAGGAGAAGGGCGTCGAGGTCAAGATCGTGACCGCCGCCTCCAACACCTACGAGGAGAAGCTCAAGTCCGAGATGTCCAAGAGCTCCGCTCCGACCCTGTTCCAGGTCAACGGCCCCACCGGTCTTAAGAACTGGAAGGATTACTGCGCCGACCTGTCCGATACCAAGCTCCGCGGTGAGCTCATTGACGACTCCCTGGCTCTGCAGTCCGATGGCAAGGATCTGGGTATCGACTGGGTCCAGGAGAGCTACGGCATCATCTACAACAAGCAGCTGCTCGAGAAGGCTGGTTACAAGGCCGAGGACATCAACTCCTTCGACAAGCTGAAGGCTTGTGCCGACGACATCCAGGCCCGCAAGGACGAGCTTGGTGTTGAGGGCGCCTTCACTTCCGCTGGCATGGACGACTCCTCCAGCTGGCGCTACACCACCCACCTTGCCAACCTCCCGCTCTACTACGAGTTCGAGAAGGAGCACAATCAGGAGGACGACGAGATCAAGGGCGAGTATCTCGACAACTTCAAGCAGATTTTCGACCTGTACATCACCGACTCCACCTGCGATCCTTCGCAGCTTGCCTCCAAGACCGGCGACGACGCCACCAACGAGTTCGCAACCGGCAAGGCCGTCTTCTACCAGAACGGTTCTTGGGCCTACGCTGACCTCACCAAGGCCGGCATGACCGACGATCAGATTGGCATGATGCCCATCTACATCGGTGTCGACGGCGAGGAGAACCAGGGCCTGTGCTCCGGCGGCGAGAACTACTGGTGCGTCAGCTCCCAGGCTTCCGAGGATGCCCAGAAGGCCACCGAGGACTTCATGTATTGGTGCGTCACTTCTGACACCGCCACCAGCATCATCGCTGACAAGATGGGTCTGACTGCCCCGTTCAAGAGCGCTAAGGAGACCACCAACGTCTTCTCGCAGCAGGCCGTTGCCATGGCCAAGGACGGCAAGAAGACCGTCGCTTGGGACTTCGTTTACATCCCCTCTGAGGAGTGGAAGAAGAACCTCAAGCAGGCTCTGATTGCCTATGCTGCCGACAACAGCAAGTGGGACGGCGTCAAGAACGCCTTCGTCGATGGCTGGAAGACCGAGAAGGCTGCTTCCGAGTAAGCAGTTGCTGCCCAAGCTATCTGATTAGCGACAGGGGGCGGGCAGACGTTGGTTTGCCCGCCCCCTGCATATTGAAAGGACCCTTCTATGGGCAAAGCACTCAAGCGCTGGTGGCCGCTCTTTATGCTGCCCACGTGTCTGGCGTTTATGATCGGGTTCGTGATCCCCTTTATCCAGGGTTTCTATCTCTCGTTCTGCCAGTTTATTACCATCAACAACACGCACTTTGTCGGTATCGAGAACTACGTGCGCGCACTGTCCGATCCGCAGTTTGCCACGTCGTTCTTCTTTACCGTGGCGTTTGCCTTCCTGTCGACGGTGCTCATCAACGTGATCGCCCTCGCCATCGCGCAGGCGCTCACCCGCAAAGCGCTCAAGGGCACCAACATCTTCCGTACGATCTTCTTTATGCCTAACCTGATCGGCGGCATCGTGCTGGGCTACATCTGGCAGATTCTGATCAACTGCCTGCTCTCCAACGTGGGCGCCCAGCTCATCGCCCTTAACTCTGCTGCTGGCTTCTGGGGCCTTATCATCCTGACCCTGTGGCAGCAGGTCGGCTACATGATGATCATCTACATCGCTGGTCTGCAGTCCATTCCGTCCGACTACATCGAGGCCGCCAAGGTCGACGGTGCCACGGCATGGCAGACGTTTTGGAAGGTTAAGATCCCTAACCTGATGCCGACCATCACCATCTGCCTGTTCCTGTCCATCACCAACGGCTTTAAGCTGTTCGACCAGAACCTCGCCCTTACCGGCGGCGCCCCCGCGCACTCCACCGAGATGCTCGCCCTGAACATCTACAACACGTTCTATTCGCGTGCCGGTATCGCATGGCAGGGCATCGGTCAGGCCAAGGCGGTTATCTTCTGCATCCTGGTCGTGGCCATCTCCATGATCCAGCTTAAGGCCACGAGGTCCAAGGAGGTGCAGCAGTAATGAAACGCGATAAGGTTATCAACCGCGCGCTCTCGATTTTCTTTACGATCCTGTCGCTCGCGTGGATCTACCCCGTGTTCATGATTGCGCTTAATTCTTTTAAGAAAGCGACCGCAATCAGCACCACCACGGCATTCGATCTGCTCACGCCCGAGACGTTCAACGGCCTCGCAAACTACATGCACGCCCTTAACGAGCAGGGCTTTGCCTCGGCATTTATGTACTCGCTCATCATCACGGTCACGTCGGTCGTGCTGATTTTGGTGTGCTGCTCCATGTGCGCTTGGTACGTGGTTCGTGTCAACAACAAGATCTCGAACTTCTTCTATTACCTGTTCGTGTTCTCGATGGTCGTGCCGTTCCAGATGCTCATGTTCACGCTGTCCAATTTGGCGGACCGCATCGGCTTCAACACGCCGTTCAACATCTGCTTTATCTACCTCGGCTTTGGCGCGGGCCTGGCGGTCTTTATGTTCGCCGGTTTTGTAAAGAACATCCCGCTCGAGATCGAGGAGGCGGCCATGATTGATGGCTGCAACCCGGTCCAGGTGTTCTTTAAGATTGTCCTTCCCATCATGAAGCCCACCTATCTTTCGGTCGGCATCCTCGAGACCATGTGGGTCTGGAACGACTATCTGCTGCCCTACCTTACGCTCGACTCCACCAAGTACAAGACCATTCCTATCTTGATCCAGTACTTCCGCGGCGGCTACGGCCACGTCGAGCTCGGCCCCATGATGGCCTGCATCATGATGGTCGTTATCCCCATCGTTATCATGTACATCCTCTGTCAGAAGTACATCATCGACGGCGTGGTGGCAGGTGCCGTCAAGGGCTGATGCCGTAACTGTTTTGCAAGTTTCTGCGGCACCCCTCAGCGCGGCGCCGCATATCGAAAGGTAGAGACATGGCCGAGATCGTTCTCAAACATGTTCAGAAGGTGTATCCCAACAACGAGTCAAAAAAGAAGGGCTTCTTTGGCAAAAAGAAGAAGACCGAGGAGAAGAAGCACAACCTCAAGGTTACCGAGGACGGTGTGCTCGCTGTAGAGGACTTCAACCTCACCGTTCACGACCAGGAGTTCGTCGTCCTCGTTGGCCCCTCTGGCTGCGGTAAGTCCACGACGATGCGCATGGTCGCCGGCCTGGAGGACATTACCTCGGGCGATGTGCTCATCGACGGCAAGCGTGTCAACGACGTGGCGCCCAAGGACCGCGACATCGCCATGGTGTTCCAGAGCTACGCTCTGTACCCCAATATGACGGTGTACGAGAACATGGCATTTACGCTCGAGCTCAAGAAGGTTCCCAAGGACGAGATCGACCGCAAGGTTCGCTCTGCTGCCGAGATTCTGGGCATTACCGAGTACCTCGACCGTAAGCCCAAGGCGCTCTCCGGCGGCCAGCGCCAGCGTGTCGCTATCGGCCGCGCCATCGTGCGTGACCCCAAGGTCTTCCTGATGGACGAGCCGCTGTCCAACCTGGACGCCAAGCTTCGTAACCAGATGCGTGCCGAGCTCATTAAGCTGCGCCACGAGATCAAGGGCACGTTCATTTATGTTACTCACGACCAGACCGAGGCCATGACCCTTGGCGACCGTATCGTGGTCATGAAGGACGGCGTCGTCCAGCAGATCGCCACGCCGCAGGAGGTCTTCAACCATCCCGCGAACATCTTCGTCGCCGGCTTCATCGGCGTGCCGCAGATGAACTTCTTCGATGCCCAGCTGGTGCGCTCGGGCAACGGCTTTACCGTCAAGACCGAGGATATGAACGTGGCACTCGCCCCCGAGACTTGCGCTCAACTTGCCCTCAACTGGGACGGCGGCGACGTGAAGGAGATTACGGCCGGCGTGCGTCCCGAGCAGATCCTGCTTGCCGACAAGGGCGAGGAGGGCGCGCTCCAGGGTACCGTCGAGGTGACCGAGCTCATGGGCTCGACCGAGCATGTCCACGTGACCGCTCCCGACGGCCAGTTTGTCCTGATTATCCCCGTCGTCGACCTCGAGGCCAAGGGCGCGCTCAAGGCTGGCGACACCATCTGGTTCAAGTTCGAGAAGAACGCGACCCACCTCTTCGATAAGGTCTCTGGCAAGAACCTTATCTAGGCCCGGTGCATCCAGGCCCTCCCTTTGGGCGACTGCGGTATTGCCATCCTTTTGCCGCGGTCACATATAAGGCTCCCCTCCCGTCCACTGGGCGAGAGGGGAGCCTTTCTTTGTGTTGGGGCTGTCTGACCGGTCGTTTGTCTCGATCTGTAACGGGTGAGGCTGATTTCGGACGTTAGATGTTACAGATCGAGACGGTTCCGCTGAGCTAACCATTTCATCTAAATCTGTAACACCAAAGGTGAATTTCAGCTGCTAGATGTTACAGATCGAGATTGACCCAAGGGGGGGCGGTATGTCTCAATCTGTAACAGCTGGGGCCGTTTTTACCGAGCAGCTGTTACAGATCGAGATTCTTCGGTCGAGTCGGGTCACAGGGTAACGTGCGGGCACAAAAAACGGAGCCGTGTTGCCACGACTCCGTTTCTCAAGAGGATGGGTAAGGGAAGCGAAATTAGCTCAGGTGCCAAATCTCGTCGTTGTACTGGGAGATCGTGCGGTCAGACGAGAAGGTGCCGGCGTTGGCGATATTGATGAGCGTCTTGCGCATCCAGGCGTCCTGGTCCTCGTAGTCGGCCAACACGCGCTCCTTGGTCTGGATGTACTCCTCGATGTCGAGCAGGGCCATAAACCAGTCCTTGCCCTTAATGTCATCGTGCAGGCGCTGCAGGCGCTCGGCGTTGCCGGTCGCCATAAAGGCCGGGTTGGTGATGAAGTCCACCAGCAGTTTAATGCCGGGCTTGCGGTAGAGCACACCGGCGTCATAGGTGCCGTCGGCATAGAGCTGCTCGACCTGTTTGGACGAGGCACCAAAGGTATAGATATTCTCGTCGCCCACGAGCTCGGCAATCTCCACGTTGGCGCCGTCAAGCGTGCACAGGGTTAGGGCGCCGTTGAGCATGAACTTCATGTTGGAGGTGCCGCTCGCCTCCTTGGAGGCCAGGCTGATCTGCTCGGAGATATCAGCGGCGGGGATCACGCGCTCGGCGGCGGTGACGTTGTAGTTCTCGATCATGACAACCTGCAGGTAGGGAGCCACGTCGGGGTCGTTTGCAATCCACTGCGACAGCGTCAGAATCAGATGGATGATGTCCTGCGCGATAGTGTAGGCAGGTGCCGCCTTGCCGCCAAAGATGATGGTGACGGGGTGCTTAGGTCTGTTGCCGTTCTTGATATCGAGGTACTTCCAGATGATGTAGAGCGCGAGCATCTGCTGACGCTTGTACTCGTGGATGCGCTTGACCTGGACGTCGATGATGGCGTTGGAGGGAATGGTCACGCCCTGCTCGAGCGCCATGAACTGGCGCATGATGGCCTTGGCCTCGACCTTGGTGGCGGCCAGGCGCTCAAGAACGTCCTTGTCGTCGGCGAACTTGGCGAGTTTGCTCAGATCGCCGGTGCTGCGCCAGTCGGTGCCGATCACATCGTCGAGCAGGCTGGCGAGCGCGGGGTTGGCCCCATGGATCCAGCGGCGGAAGGTGATGCCGTTGGTCTTGTTGGAGAACTTCTTGGGATAGATCTCGTAGAACGGATGAAGCTCGGTATCCTCCAGGATCTTGGTGTGGAGGGCGGCTACACCGTTGATGGAGAAGCCAAAGTGGATGTCCATGTGGGCCATGTGGACGGTATCGTGTTCGTCGATGATGGCGACGCGCGGGTCATCGTGCTCGGCCTTCGCGATCTCATCGAGCTTGACGATAATGTCGGCGATGGCAGGGGAGACCTTCTGCAGGCTGGCGAGCGGCCACTTCTCGAGCGCCTCGGCAAGAATCGTGTGGTTAGTGTAGGCGACCATGGAGCGCACGATGGTAACGGCCTCGTCAAACTCGATGTCGTGCTCGGTGGTGAGCAGGCGGATGAGCTCGGGAATGACCATGGTGGGGTGCGTGTCGTTGATCTGGACCACGGCGTAGTCGGCCAGGTCGTGCAGGTTGCTGCCGCGCTCGATGGCCTCGTCGATCAGGAGCTGGGCGGCGTTGCTCACCATGAAGTATTCCTGGTAGATGCGAAGCAGGCGGCCCTGCTCGTCGGAATCGTCGGGGTAGAGGAACAAGGTGAGGTTCTTGGCGATCTCGGTCTTGTCGAAGTCGATGGAGCTGCCGGGGACCAGGCCGTCGTCGACGCTTGCCAGGTCGAACAGGCGCAGGCGGTTCTTGGTGGGCTGGCCGTAACCGGGCACATCGATGTTGACGAGCTTGGAGGTAACGGCAAAATCGCCGAACTCGACGGTGTAGGAGCGGTCATCGTCGACCAGGATGTCCTGCTCACCGAGCCACTCGTCGGGGACGGCCTTCTGCTGGTTGTCGACAAAGCGCTGACGGAACAGACCGTAGTGATAGTTGAGGCCCACGCCATCGCCGGTCAAGCCCAGCGTGGCGATGGAATCCAGGAAGCATGCGGCCAAGCGGCCCAGGCCGCCGTTGCCGAGTGACGGCTCGACCTCGAACTCCTCGATCTTGTTGAGGTCGTGGCCTGCGGCGGTGAGCTGGTCCTTAACCTCGTCGTAGATGCCAAGGTCGATCATGTTGTTGATGAGCAGCTTGCCGATCAAAAATTCGGCGGAAATGTAATAGAGCTTTTTCTTGCCGTTGTTGAGCGGGCAGGCGGCGGAGCGCTCCTGCACGAGTTTGACCAGCAGCTTGTAAATGCGACGGTCGTCGAGCTGCTCGAGCGAGGTGCCAAAAGACTGCTCGGCGAGTTCCATGAGGTTAATTTGGGGCATGTTTTCTCCTGTGATGGGTTGTTTCATGTCTGCAATTCATAAGAAGCCCGCGCGAGGGGATTGGGGTGGCCTCGCGCGGGAAAAGCAAGCGCGTCCGCACGGTGGGGAGGGGTTGGGCGCGGTAGCTCCTATTGAGGAAGCTCGATTTCGGCTTCCGACGGGATGCGGAAGTAGGTCTCGGTCCAGTCGGTGAGTTTGTGCTCGAGCTCGCGGGTGATGGCGCCGTCGAGCATGCGCCAGGTCCAGTTGCCGCCCAGCGTGGCAGGGGTGTTGATGCGCGCCTCGTTGTCCAAGTTGAGCAGGTCCTGCATGGTGTAGATGCACGTGTCGCTCACGCTGGCGGCGATGGTGCGGTTGAGTGCATCTGCCATGGGTTCGCCGGCTTGCTGATGGGTGTACAGGGCTGCCTGCTCGCGCTGACGCGGGGTGGCCGTTCCCTCAAACCAACCGCGCGCCGTCTCGTTGTCGTGGGTGCCCACATAGGCGACGGTGTTGGCGATGTAGTTATGCGGCAGGTAGTACGAGTTGGTGCCCTCAAAGGCAAACTGCAGGATCTTCATGCCGGGGAAGCCCGAGTTGTCGCGCATGTCGATGACGCCGGGGGTGAGGAAGCCCAGGTCCTCGGCGATGATGGGCAGCGTGCCGAGCTTTTCCTCGAGCGTCTTGAAGAACTTGAGGCCGGGACCCTGCGTCCACGAACCGTAGGACGAATCGGGCGAGGAGAACGGCACCTCCCAATAGGCCTCGAAGCCGCGGAAGTGATCCAGGCGGATGACGTCGTACATGTCGAGGGCGGCGCGAATGCGGCCCTCCCACCAGGAGAAGCCGTCGGACTCCATGGCGTCCCAGTCGTAGATGGGGTTGCCCCAGTACTGGCCGGTGGCCGAGAACTGGTCGGGCGGCGTGCCGGCGACGCTCACGGGATTGCCGGCGGCGTCGATCTTAAAGAGCTCAGGCGTCGCCCACATCTCGACGGAGTCACGCGAGACATAGATGGGCAGGTCGCCGATGATGAGAATGTCGCGCTCGTTGGCATAGGCCTTGAGGCGGCTCCACTGGCGATCGAAGAAGTACTGCGTCATCTGGTGGTAGAGCATACGCGCCGGATGGTCGGCGCAGACCTTGGCGGAAGCCTCGCCGCGGGTGCGGAGCTCCGCGGGCCACTCCCAAAACGCCTTGAGACCGCACTCCTCTTTGACGGTCATGAACTCACAGTAGGGGATGAGCCAGTTCTCGTTGGCCTGGATAAAGTCATCGAAATCGGCCGGCTTGTCGGCAGCAAAGCGCTCAGCGGCGCGGTCGAGAATCTGACGGCGGCCGCCAAAGATAGCACCGTAGTCGACATTGCTGGGGTCGGATCCCAGATACACGCCATCGATATCGCGCTGCTCCAGATACCCTGCCTCGATAAGCTCGGCAAAGTCGATAAAGTTGGGGTTGCCTGCGCGGGCCGAGAACGACTGATAGGGCGAATCGCCATAGCTGGTCGTCGTAAGGGGCAGAATCTGCCAGTAATGTTGTTTGCACGAGGCGAGAAAATCGACGAAGTCGTAGGCATTCCAGCCAAAGCCGCCGATTCCGTATGGTCCGGGCAGAGATGAGACGGGCATGAGGACGCCGCTTGCACGCTCCATGAATGCGCTCACCAACCTTCTTGTTGTGGGGTCGGCCTGCCGATGGGTGTGCAGTCCGCCTCCGATGTTCTGATTCGATACGCCTATTGTAAAACATGTTGTTTAAACATGTACAGGCAAGATAAAAAAGTTGGTCGATTTTCGGCGAATGGTTACATGCCATGAAAAAAGCCCCGACCTCACAACGTGAGATCGGGCCAAGAGCGGTATGTAGGTTTTTGCTACTCGGCGTCGGCGAAGCCGTTGGGGTTGTGGCTCTGCCAGTTCCAGCTATCGCGGCACATGTCCGCGATGTCGTACTGGGCCTTCCAGCCCATCATGCGCTCGGCCTTGGAGGCATCGCACCAGTTGGCAGCGATGTCGCCGGCGCGGCGCTCGCGGATCACATAGGGCAGCTCCTTGCCACAAGCCTTGGAGAAGGCGGCGACGACCTCGAGTACCGAGGTGCCGGTGCCGGTGCCCAGGTTAAAGATCTCGACGCCGGTTTTGCCGTTCATCCAGTTGAGGGCGGCAACGTGACCAGAGGCCAGATCGCACACGTGGATGTAGTCGCGCACGCCGGTGCCGTCGGGGGTGGGGTAGTCGTTGCCAAAGACCTGAACGGCCTCGAGCTTGCCCACGGCGACCTGGGCGACATAAGGCACCAGGTTGTTGGGGATGCCCTTGGGGTCCTCGCCGATCAGGCCCGACGGATGAGCGCCAATGGGGTTGAAGTAACGGAGCAGCACGACGTCCCACTCGGGGTCGGCGGTGTGGACGTCCATAAGGATCTGCTCGATCATCCACTTGGTCCAACCATAGGGGTTGGTCGCGGGCTTCTTAGGATCCTCCTCGGTGACGGGCGGGTTGTCCGGGTCGCCGTAGACGGTCGAGGAGCTCGAGAAGATGATGGACTTGCAGCCATGGTTGCGCATGACGTCGATGAGCACCAGGGTGTTCTCGATGTTGTTGTGATAGTACTCGACGGGCTTGCTCACCGACTCGCCGACGGCCTTAAAGCCGGCAAAGTGGATGACGCGGTCGATCTGATGGGTATCGAAGATCTTGTTCATCGCATCGCGGTCGAGCACGTTGGCCTCGTAGAAGGTGAGGTTCTTGGCGGCCTCGTCGCCCACGATGGTCTTGACGCGGTCGACGGCGACGGCGCTGGAGTTGGAGAGATCATCGACGATGACGACCTGGTAGCCACCCTCGAGCAGCTGAACGACGGTGTGCGAGCCGATAAAGCCGGCGCCACCGGTAACGAGGACGCAGGTGTCTTTGGGGTCGAGTGCTTTGGACATGTAGTCTCCTATCGAATCAGGAACACTTCTTCAGGGGAGTATAGCGCAGGCAGGGACGCCCAAATCGTGCGCGGCAGGAAAAGCAGAGGATTATGCTAACGTACTCATAACAGAGCTTGCGCACGCATAACCTGATCTTTGGCGCTCGCTTACGAGCCGCCGACCTTGCAGTTTCCTGCCGTTCGTGGAAATCGTTGGGACGCGCCATATGTACGCTAATATGTATGAGTTGAGCGACATATAAATAAGCATGTAACGGAGTACATATGTCACCAAACAGCGATTCCATCCTTTCCCAGGAGCTCTCGCGCCGCACTGCCCTCAAGGCCCTGTTCGGCGCCGCTTCTGCGGCAGTTCTTTTTGGCCTGCCCGCTCGCGCCCATGCGGCGGAGGCTTCCAAAGAAACCACCGATAAACTGAATGCCGCCCAGGCCCAGCTCGACGAGGTTCAGGCCCAGCTCGACAGCATCGCAAATGAGTATGCGGCGCTGGCCAACAAGAATGCCCAGACCCTCAACGACATCGAGAATGTCCAGGGCAAGATTGACGACACGCAGGCCCAGATCGATGAAAAGAAGGCTGAGCTCAAGAAGAAGCGCAACGACCTTTCCGATCGCGTGGCCGCCAGCTACAAGTCCGGCGGCACGAACATCCTGTCGCTGCTGCTGGCCTCTGGCTCGTTTGAGGAACTCGTCGCCAACGCGCATTACGTTGAGAAGATCAACAAGAGCGACCGCGATGCCATCGAGGATATCCAGACGATTCAGGCTGAGCTCGACACACAGAAGACCGAGCTCGAAGCACAAAAGGCCGACCTGGAGAAACTCAAGGACCAGCAAACGGCTCAGATGCAGGATATGCAGGCCAAGCAGCAAGAAGTCCAGACCGTGCTGAACGGTCTTTCCGACGATGTCAAGGAGCTCATGGCTCAGCGCGATTCCGAGATCCTCGCTGCCGCCCAGGCCGAGGAGGCTGCCAGGAAGGCCGCCGCTGCCGCGGCCGCCGCGAACAAGAACAATTCCTACTCGGGTGGTTCGAGCTCGGGTGGTGGATCGTATGCGCCGGGAACTCCGCAGCAGAATGCCGGCTCGGGCAAGCAGCAGGCCGTCGTCAACGCGTGCTACTCCACGCCTTCGCCGGGTCAGAACTGGTGCGCGGCGTGGGTTACCAATGTCTTCCGTAACGCCGGCGTTGGCTACTTTGGCGGCAACGCCTGCGACATGTTTAACGCCTGGTGCTATAGCTCCGACCGCTCGGCGCTGCAGGTGGGCATGATCGTGGCCGATTCCTCGCACAGCGGCACGGGTGCTCCGGGCCTTATCTACGGTCATGTGGGTATCTACGTTGGCGGCGGCATCGTTATGAGCAACGAGGGCGCCATTACGTCTAAGTCGCTCGATTCGTTTATTAGCTTCTATGGCACTGGCTCTGGCGTGCGTTGGGGCTGGCTCGGCGGTATTGCGCTGTCGTAACGGTGGTTTGAAGTAAGTTGGTCCGTCGCTGCCCGAAAGGCATTAGGTTGCCTGCTCGGACAGTCCTGCTCGCACGGAGAGCACATTAAGTGCTCTCCGGCTCGTGCGGAACTCGCGATTGACCAAACCCCGCGTCCCATCCCGGCGAGCCTCTGGCTAGTAACGACGATCAAAAAGCAACAAGGGGCTCCCCCGCTCATCAAACGGGAGAGCCCCTCGCCATACATAACGAATCAAGGCGCCTATAGGTAAACCTTTTCGAGAAACGATAATGTGTCCTGAAGACGCGCTCTCTCTTTACGATCGGTCTGCCGATTTACATAAGAAGAAAAGTCCGCAAAGAAGTCTCCGGCATCAGCCCTCATTTGCTCTATTAGCTCCAAGCGAGCCGAAGGCGACAACAAACCCGCAAGTCGAACAATATCCGAGCGATGCTTTCGTCGATCTTTATCGTTGCAATGGCGCCCTTCTTCATAGCTCCTATTGATATCAATGTGCGCGCGCATCTTGAGGGGAATGATATGGAGCGCATCGAGCAACCTAATGCCCTCTACGTTCGTTGCGTTGTCGCGAATAAATTCGTAGTAGCCATCGTCAAGAATAATTGCCGAGAGACTTGATACGGCCCCGTCAAAGGAAAGAGGTGCCACTTCGCTCGTTTCATCTTCGAGCACAAAATCAGGATGTCGGGCAAATAGCTCAATTTGACCGGGATAGTCTAGGGCCCGCTTTGATCCTTTGGGCAAGCAGAACCGATAGTAAGTACACTTTCCATCGCCGACCTTTCCAATCTCGTATCCAGCTGCTTTGATAAACGCCCACAACGCAGTGGCAAATTCAACGCCTTCCCCATCAACAATTACGACGACATCCAAATCTTCGGTAGCCCTGAATGAATCACCTTCGCTGTCAAATAGAACGCTGCAGGTCCCTCCACCAATAAGGACGTAACCACCTTTGCAGCTGCTCATGGCGTCGGCAAATCGCTCTATTCCCCTCACTTTTGGCATATCATCCTCCTGAGCTGTTCGACCGCATCGAGCAGACGGTCATCTTTGTAATCCTCTTTTGCGCAGGCAACGTATAAGGAGAACGGGTCGACACATTGCAAACCTGTCGTGTCAAAACTAACATCGGACGGCTCGTCCACGGGATACGACCAGACCTCAATCTCGATAGCAGCCGGTTCGTACCACTGGGCCTCCAGCCATTTGTCGCCCATATGCTCTTTTAAGGCCTCTAGCTGATACTTTTCGAGAGCAATGGTTGGGGCGGAACTGTCATGAGCAAGGTCGGACATATAGCTAAGGGCAGACACACCGGAAAGCAGCGCGTCAACGGCACGTAGCTCTGTTCTCTCGATAACCTTCTTGAGCCGGATTCGCTCTAAAACTGGCGTGCGAAGATAGTCCTCAAACCCATCCAGCAACGTCTCGGTCGACAACCCGGTGTCGCACAATATACGCTTTTTGCCGTCCCGCATAATCAACCCAGGAGCTATAGCGGCGATTTCCGAAAGATAGCCGCTGACGCTTGCCGCGCTTTTGCCACACAGACGCGCAAGGTCGCCGGCGGGGCAGTCAACCCATCGTCCCGCGATGAGATTTAGAACGATTCGTTGAGATTGGGGCGAAAGCGGGGCAGCGGGAGAAGCACCCAGCCCTTCATCGGAAATAATGGCTCCGATAAACGGCAGAAACGCATTTTGCTCATCTCGGATATATGCGATTCCCTCCGAAGAAAGCGCGTGCATAAAACCTAAATCCATAGCATCCCAGCAAATTGCCACCGGACGAGCATCTAACTTACGCACTGCATTGACGAGATTTCGCGCCGAAATGACACTGGGCGGTTCTTTTGGTTCCGCAACAATAAAACGGCCCTGCTCAGACATGCCGAGCCGTGCCAAGCGAAGCGAATACCGCTCGAGATACATGCGAGGAATCTGCATCTCAACTGGCTCTGAATCGATGGCGAGCTCTAAAGAGAAGAGTCTTTTAGGGAGACAATTTAGCAGCATGTCCACTCACCATTTTCATTTCAGTTACATTTTAGTATCTATCTGAAATTATACTGAATCGTATAAAACACTCAATCCCTAAAGTCATAAGAAACAGTCCAAAACGTAACAAGGGGCTCCCCCGTTCATCAACGGAGGAGCCCCTACTCGTATCTATATATCAGCCCACCCGGCTCTCCAGACCAAAAAGCGAACGAGCAGAGCGACGTTTGCAAGCTGCAGGCCAAAACGCCACAAGGAAGAGGGCGCGCCGGGGGCTTTGGTCGATCGCGAGTTCCGCACGAGCCGGAGAGCACTTA
>URWQ01000005.1 GCA_900551635.1 uncultured Collinsella sp.
ACCGCCTTGGAAACCGAATGATGGTACGAGCATCCATTCGGCTTCCAGGGCGGCCACGGAAAGAACGGGGCGAACAGAAAAGAGCGACGGACGTCTACTCCCCCGCCACGCTCGCGCGCAGCTTGGCGGCGATGGGCTCGGATGCCAGCAGGAACACGAGCATGACCACGGAGCACGCCAGGCACACAATCCGGGTGCTCGCAAAGGAGCCCGTGGCATCGAACAGCACGCCCGAGACAATGGCACCCACGGTGCCCAAGATTGCCTTGAAAGACAAGGGCATAGGCCTTACGGCCATGCCCGCAGGCTTGAAAGGCAAGGTTGGGTGCTACCGGTGGTCGGCGATATAGCCCAAAGCGACGGCGGTATAGGCCGCGGCACCGAGCGGCAGCTCGGCATCGTTAAAACGTGCCTTGGGATGGTGCTGGGCAAAGTGTTCGTCCGTGTCGGTTACGGCCGCGCCCACGGTAAAGTACGCACTCGGAATCTTGCTCGAGATAAGCGCGAAGTCCTCACTCGCCATGGCATGGAAAAGCGGCAAGAAAGCCGCCTTGGGCAGCACTGCGCCCACGTAGCCAAGCGACGCCTGAGTCAAATCGCTGTCGAGTACAAGCGGCGGAACATCCGAAAGCGCCTCGATGGTCGCCGGCGATAGGTCGTGGCAACGCCGTTAACGACCTCCGCGATGCGGGTCTTTAGGTGAGCCATGAGCTCAACATCAAAGCCGCGCAGCGTTCCCTCGAGCACGCAGGTGTCGGGGATGACGTTGGCCGCCAAGCCGCCGGCGAACTTACCAACGGTAAGTGCGACTTCCTTGGCCGCCGGCACCTCGCGGGAGATAAGCTCCTGGAGCGCCAGGTGCACGTGGACGCCGGCCGTGATGGGGTCGATGCAGATCTCGGGGCTCGAGCCATGGCCGCCCTTGCCTGTCAGCTTGCCCGAGAAGAAGAGCGAGCCGGCCAGGGCCTGCCGTAGAGCACCAGGCCAAGCGGCGACTGGCTGTTGACATGCATGGCAAAGGCCGCCTGAGGGCGCGGGTTCTCGAGCAAGCCGTCGGCGATGGCAGCGCGTGCTCCCTCAAAGGTCTCCTCGCCCGGCTGGAACAGCAACTTGACGGTAGCGTTGGCCTCCACAAGCTCGGCCTCGCGGGCCTTGAGCAGGCGCGCCGCACCAAGCAGGGCCGTCGCGTGCATATCGTGACCGCAAGCATGCATGCAGCCGTTCGTAGAGGCGAAAGGCTCGCCCGACTCTTCGGCAACGGGCAGGGCATCCATGTCGCCACGCAGCATAATGACCGTTCCGGCCTGTTCGTCCGTGCAGACGCCATTGCCCTGGGCCGCGGTGGCACCGGCACCGACAAGGCCCACAACACAGGAACCATCGACGAGCGTGGCAAACGGGATGTCCATCTCGGCCAGGCGCGCTTGGATATACGCAGAGGTCTGCGGGAGGTCGTTACCAAGTTCGGGCGTCCGATGCAGATCGTGACGCCATGCGGCAAGCTCATCGGCAAGAGTTTGAGCCTCTTTGACCAGACTGTCGCCAATGGCGGCTTGCGCCGCCGCGGTGGCCTTGGGCGCTGATTGCGGTTGAAGATCGGACAGTGCTGGTGCCATAGATGCCCTCCAGTAACGTTTTTGCAGCAAGCACTTTGATAGCGTAAAGTGCAAGGTACTACTTTATGGGCGACGCATAAAAAATGCCGCCCCGGGAGGCGGCGCAACAAATTGTTCACAATTGCGGGCGCGGCTTTCGACGCAAAAAATCGAAATGCGTCTCGCTCAAGATAATCGAAAGAAAGATGAGCGCGAAGCCGGCGAGCAGGCGCGAGGTGAGCGCCTCCCCCATCAGCAGCACCGAGAACAGCACACCCGAAGGCGACTCCATCGAAAGGAGCAGCGAGCCCGTCGAGGCCGGGACATGCGCCAGGCCGACGTTTTGGATGAGCAGAGCCACACATGTGCAGCCCACCGAGAGAAACGCCATCACACTGATAAAGCTCGGCGTCCAAACGGACAGCGGCGCTTGGGTCTCGAATAGCAGCGAGGAGATCAGGCTCAGCACGCCGTTGCCCACAAACATCCAAAACGTGATGACGTTGATGTCCATCTTGCGGCCATACTTGGCGGTCACCGCCATCTGGATGGCAAAGAAGACCGCACCGCCCAGTGTGATGACATCGCCGACATTGAACTCGACGCTATCGAGCGCCACCAGACCAATGCCCGCCAGGCACAGCAACGCGGCGCCCAAGTTGTAACGGGTAAGCTTTTCGCCGCTTAGAACGTAGCTCGCAAACGGAACCAAGATGCAGTACGTGCCCGTCAAAAATGCACTCTTGCCTGCCGTGGTCTGTGCCAGGCCGATCGTCTGCAAGCCGTAGGCACCCCACATGAGCGCGCCCATGCCAAGTCCAACAATCAGGTTTCGAGCGTTGAAATGGGCAACAATGCGCTCGTGGAAGATGGCAAGCATGACCAACGACGCCGGAAGAAAACGAATGTAGAGCAGCTCGAACACCGGAATGGTATCGAGCGCATCCTTCATGGTGGTGAAGGAATAGCCCCAGATGACCGCCACCGAAAGCAGCAAGACCTTCCAGAACAGCGGCGAGCGCGCACCGGCACCGCGAGAGGCACCGCCGGCACCTAGGTCTTCGCGGGCTACAGGGCTATCGGGCATATTCTCGATTTCGTTGGCAGCGTATTGGGCCATGGAACATCCTCACACTCAATCTGGGCGTGGTGTCCGCACGCGTATGGCTGCGTGCCGCCTCATGGTCAAATAAAAACGGGGCGCACCGGACCCCCGGCACGCCCCGCTACTGTAGCAACAACCAAGCAGCCCACGCAATTCACCGCGCTAAAGCGTCGGCAGAGTAAACCTCGATGCTTCGTCAACACCACGCTGTTGCGCTAAATCAGTTTTGTACTCTCCAGTTTTTCGATGATCCAGTCGTTGGCTTTGATGACCGGGCGGCGGAAGACGACACCCAGGGCCAGGGACGGGATCAGATAGCTTGCCAAGATGCCCAGCTCAATCCAGTACTCCATATGGTACGCACCGGCCATGGCGGCGTGCATGGCGTTGATGCCGTGAGTAAACGGCAGGAACGGATAGATCGCCTGGAACACGGGGCCGGTCATCTCGATGGGGAACGTGCCGCCCGAACCGCCGACCTGCATGACCAGCAGCACGACGGCGAGCGCCTTGCCGATATCGCCAAACGAAACCGTAAGCGTGTAGACGATATTGGAGAACACGAGACTCGCGACCCAGCCCGCCAGCACAAACTGCAGCGGGTCGTCGCACTGGATGCCAAAGAACAGGATGTCGCCCGCGCACACGAGCGTTGCCTGCAGCAGGGCCAGACCGCCAAAGAACAGGTAACGGCCCAGGTAGATCTCGTGCAGGCGCACGGGGATGAGCTCGTTGATAAGCTCATCGTCAACCGAGACCTTCATCATGGCCGCCAGCACGATCGAGCCGACCCAGAGCGACAGAATCGTGTAGAACGGTGCCATGGCCGAACCGTAGTTGCGGATCGGATAGACCGGCTTGCGATCGAGCGCGACGGGGCCGGAAAGCGACACGGCCAGACCCTCGGGATCATTGCCGATCATCGTCTTGATCGTAGCGAGGTCATCCGACATCAAGGCGCCGTCGAGCTCGTCCTTAAACGCACTGATCTTGTCCGACGCCTCGCCCAGCTGATCGGAAGCCTTGTTGACCAGCTTTGCAGCCTTGGAGAGGCCCTTTGCCAGCGAACCGGATGCGTCGGTCAGGCCGCCTACGGCGCTATCCAGGTCGCCCGAGATGCCATCAAGCGAGTCCAGAATGCCCGAAACCGTCTTCTTGAGCTCCTTGGCCTTAACCGAGAACGTGGAATCGTAATCGGATTTGGCACCCGCGATGCCGGCCTTGGCATCAGCGATGGCCTGATCGACCTCGGCACGCGAGTTGTTGACCTCGGCCATGCTATCGGAGAGAGACTTCGCGGTAGCCGCCAGATCCTTGGCATTGTTGCGGTACTCAACGGCGATTCTGCCCAGCGACGTCGCGGCGGACTTGAGGCCGTCCTTCAAATTCTCATCGCTCACCTGGTCGGCAAGGCTGCGGAGCTGATCGGCCATCGCATCGATATCCTTGGCGCGCGCATTGAGGGCCGCAGCGGCATCGTTGAGTTGGGACACCGTAAGGTCGACATGCTGGTTTGCGGTGTCGAACGCCTTCGCGAGCTCGGCAGACACATTGTCGAACGAACCCGCACTTCCATCGATTGCGGCATCGATGGCATCGTTTGCCGCCTTAAGCGCTTCTTTGGAATCATCGATGCCGCTTTTGGCATGTTCCATGAGCTGCTTTGTCGACTCATCGACGGCACCGGTCTGCTTGAGCATGCCGCTCGCCGACGTCAGCGAATCGGACGTGGAGCTCAAAATGCCCGCCAGCGACGAAGCATTTGCCTGAACGTCTCGCAGGTCCTCAATCGAATCGCCAAGCGTCGAGGACAGGTTGGCGATAAAGTTGCTGACCTGGTCGGTGCTCATGTAATCGAGCAGGCTGGACACCGTCTTAAGACCGATGCTCGTAATGGTCTCGGTAAAAGTTTCGTTAACCTGGCTCTGAACGGCACTCGAACCCTTCTCGGTCACGATCTGCGCAATGGCGTTGGCCTTCTGGTTCTCGTAGAACTCGATATCGGCATGCTTCACGTCGGTCGAAAAGAGCGTCATCATATCGGCACTAAACGTCTTAGGGATAACGACAGCCGCATAGTATGCGCCCGATTTGACGCCCTCGATGGCCTTTTCTCGATTGTTGAGTACAACCCAATCGAAGCTCTCGTTGCCGCGCAGGGTGGCGGTCACGTTTTCGCCCACGTTAACCTCGACGGGAATCAGATCGCTCTCGTAGCCCTCGTCGGTGTTGACCACTGCAATTTTAAGGTTGCCGGTATTGCCGTAGGGATCCCAGCTGCCGGCGATGTTAAACCACGCGTACAGGCACGGTACGATAACGAGGCCCATCACGACAACCAAGCCGATTACGGAGCGAGACACGTTTTGGACATCGCGCTTAAACAGATGCAGGATGTTCTTCATTTATGCCTCACCTCCTTTGGAGTGCTTGCCAAGCGCGGTGGTATCTCCATCATTTGTGGCTGTGCTGTCGCTGCCCTGAGATTTATGGTGCGAGCCGATATGCGGCAAGCGGCCCGTGGACTGATCGCCGCCCTTGGCACCACGCTCGCTGGCGTTGAGGCCAAACATGTGGCGGGCGGCAGGAATGGCGGCCGTGTGTTCGCGCATCTCGCGACGCAGGTCCTCATCCGAAAGCGCCGAGATGCGCATCTGGGTATTGAGGCTCGCTCGGATATATTCGATATTGATCAGCCAGCCGCAGATGGCAATAACCGAGATGATCCAAATGACAAGCAGGATGATCTTGCCGTTATTGTCGATATCGAGAACCGTCGACAGGACAAAGAGCAGGACCTGCACGCCCACCACGGCGGCAAAACCGCCCTTGATGTAGTACGGGTAGCGATGTTCAAAGGCGACCGCATGATCGAGCAGTTCGCGACGGTACGAATCGGAATCGAGCATGACGCGCATGGCCGTGCGCAGCGAGTAGCGCTGGCGCGGCAGGTCGTTGGACTCGCAAATCATCATACCGGTCGTGGAGAGCTGTTTATCAAAGAGCAGGTTAAGGTTGAGCAGCAGCGGACGCAGCTGCAGGCCGATAAAGAGCGCCACGATCAAGAACACGCCCAGAATGCACAGGTTAAACAGGTAGTTAAACGAGTACATGCCGCCGACCGTCTCGCGCAGCAGATTGATGCCGTAGGTAAAGGGCAGCAGTGGGTGCAGCCACTGGAAGAAGCCAGGCATCATCTCGATGGGGTACATGCCCGATGAACCCGGAATCTGCACGATAACCAGAATGACGCCGATTGCCTTGCCGATGTGCTTAAACGTAGTGGACAGCGCGTAAATGATGTTGACGTACGTAAACGAGATGGCGATGCCGCCCAGCACGAACAGCAACGGGTTGACGCACTGTACGCCAATAACCAGATCACCCACCGTAACGATGATGGCCTGCAATGCGCCCAGGATCACCATGAGCAACCAGCGGCCAAAGTAGCCTTGGCGCGCCGTAAAGCTGCCAACACCTTCACGGTCGACCTCGAGCTTGTAAATGGCGATGAGCACATAGCCGCCCACCCAAAGCGCCAGATTGGTGTAGAAGGGAGCGATGCCCGAGCCAAAGCTCTTGACCGGATAGATTGACTTGGACGTCAACTCAACCGGAGACGCCATGAAATCTGCCACGTCATTGACATCGACGCCCATCAGATCGGCCAGCTCGCCCATGGACTCGGAGGTCTGCAGCGCCGCGATGTCATTGGCGGCGGTTGCAAGCTTGTCCTGGACCTTGGCAAGCGAGGAATCGGTCTGGGACAGCGTGGTCTTGGCCTGGCCGAGCGTAGCGCTAAGCTGCGCCAACGTGCCGCGCGCATTTGCAAGTGTAGGTGTCATACCCGAGACGATACCGGTCAGGTCGCCCGAAACGGCAGCAAAAGAGTCGAGCGCGCTCGAGGCCTTCGGCAGCGCGTTTTGGCCCAAGTCCGTCTGGGCTTGGCCAAGGTTGGTCGCACCGGTATGAATTGCGTTATTGATAGCGTCACTGGCACCCGAAACAGCCGCTGCGTCATTCGCCATGGCGCTCGACTGCGCGGACAGACCGTCCTTGATGCTCTGAAGCTTTTCATTCTGCTCTCGAAGCAAATCGATGGTCGATACAATGCGCGCGTCAATTTCCTCGGAACCTGTCGACGTGTCATTGGCGAGAATCTCCAAGTGCCCGATAACGGCCTTATTGTGGTCGATCGTCGCTTGAAGAGACTCGAGCGAGTTGTCGATACGGGTGGTCGTAGATGTGACCGCGCCCGTCAGCTTGCCGATGGCAGCGTTCGCAGAGGCCGACGTCTTGGTGAGCGCAAGGCTGCCTTCCGAGAGCGCCTTGGAGAGCGAGGTGATGGAGTTGCCCGCCGTGGAGCGAGCTTCGCTCAGCAGGTCGTTGCCCTGGGAGATCGCCTGCGTCAGCGACGGTGCCTGGCCTTGCAAGCCGGCAAGTGCCGCATCAGCCGAGGCGATAGCGCCACTCGTCTTATCGATGGCGGCATTCATATCGCCAATCGAATCGCGCACCTCGCCCAAGGTGTCGGACGCCTCGGACACCGAACTTGCCAGCGAGTCCTGAGTCTGGGTTGCCTTGTCCTTTAAATCGACACCGGCATCCTTGGCGATACCGGCAACAGTCTTGCCTACCGTAGAGACAAATTCCGAGTTGATCTGCTCCTCGATGGTGTTTGCACCGGTATCGGTAACCTTGGGCGCAATGGCGCTCTTCTTCTCATTGACGTAGTACGTGAGCTTGGGCTGATGGTAGTTGCCGTCGAGCATCGAAACCAGGTTATCCGAGAAGTTCTTGGGAATCACGATAGCGGCATAGTACTCGCCGCTCTCGACGCCCTCCTTGGCATCGGCCGTCGAGTCGACGAACGTCCAGCCCAACTGATGATTCTCCTTGAGCTGGTCGACCACTTTGTCGCCAGCGTTGAGCTCACCCACCAAGTCGTTTTGGGTGCCTCGATCGTTGTTGGCGATAGCAATCTTGATGCCTTGGGTGTTTCCATACGGATCCCAGTTTGCCACGATGTTATACCAGGCATACAGCGAGGGAATAACGCACACGCCTAGGGTAACCACCAGGGCGACGGGGTTCACAAGCAGTCGCTTAATGTCGCGCTTAAATATCGCAAAGGACACCTTTGCATTGGATAGTTTGCTGCCGAGACTCACGCTTGGACCATCCATCCTGTCGTTAAATCGAATCGTACTATCGACAACCATTGTAGTAGGCGCTTTAACGTCTCAAAGCACAATGGTGTTGAGTTTTGCGGGTAGCAATATACTACGAAGACAAATTAACGTACAGTTGTACAGTATCTTTAATTTCAGCAGGTCACAAAACCACAACCCCGACAAATAATTGATCCCTTGGGGACGGAGGAAAATGAGAGTGGAAAATCTCCCACTTCAAGCCCGCATTCGAGCCAAAAGTGGGAGATTATCCACTCTCGTTCTAATCTAGTTACGGTGCCGTATCCCCGAACTACATCAAGTTGCAAACAGCCGCCGCGAAGGCAACGGGGTCCTCGGGGAGGATGCCCTCGACCAGCAAAGCCTGGTCATAGAGCAGACCGGAGTACTGCTTGATCTTGTCGGCGTCGCCTGCCTTCTGGGCAGCGACAAGCTTGTCAAAGACCGGGTGCTTGGCGTTGAGCTCGAGCACGCGCTGGCTCTTGGGCATGCCGTCGGGCGCGCCCTCGGGTCCCTTCTGGAGTACCTTCTCCATCTCGAGCGAAAGCGGGCCCTCGGTGGTGATGCAAGCGGGGGCATCGGTCAGGCGCGCGGAGACGGCAACCTTCTCGACCTTGTCGCCGAGTGCCTCCTTCATGGCGTTAAAGAGGTCCTCGTTCTCCTTGGTGGCGTCCTCGGCCTCCTTTTTCTCGTCCTCGGTCGCCAGGTCAAGATCACCGGTTGCGACGTTCTTGAGCTCCAGGTGACGATCCTCAACCTCGGGCTCGGCACCATCGGCCACGGCCTTTTCGGCAGCCTCGCGGGCGGCATCGTCCTCGTAGATCTTGGGCATATCGGCGGCAACGTACTCACGCATAGCCTGAAAGGTGAACTCATCCACGTCCTGCGTCAGCAGCAGCACGTCATAGCCGCGGTCGAGCACGCCCTTTACCACGGGCATCTTGGCCAAGCGCTCACGCGAGTCGCCGGCGGCGTAGTAGATGGCCTTCTGATCCTCGGGCATGCCCTTGGCATACTCGGCCAGGGTAATCATCTTCTGTTCCTTGGCAGACCAGAACAGCAACAGATCGGCGAGCTCATCGGCCTTCATGCCATAGCTCGAGTAGATGCCGTACTTAAGACCGCGGCCAAAGTTCTCAAAGAACTTCTCGTAGGCCTCGCGGTCGTTGTCACGCATATCCTCAAGGTCGGCGGTGATCTTCTTTTCCACACGCTTGGCGATGGCCTTGAGCTGACGGTTCTGCTGCAGCGTCTCACGCGAGATGTTGAGCGACACATCGGCGGAATCCACGACGCCGCGGACAAAGTTGTAGTAGTCGGGCAGCAGGTCGTCGCACTTCTCCATGATCAGGACGTTGGAGCTGTAAAGCGCCAGGCCCTTCTCGTAGTCCTTGCTGTACAGATCGAACGGCGCGCGTCCCGGCACAAACAGCAGGGCGTCATACTCGAGCGTGCCCTCGGCGTGGAAGCTGATGGTGCGCGCAGGATCGTCAAAGTCGTGGAACGTGGACTTGTAGAACTCGTCGTAGTCCTTCTGCTCGACATCGGAGCTGCGCTTCTTCCAGATCGGTGTCATGGAGTTGATGGTCTCGAGCTCCTGGTAGTCCTCGTACTCGGGCTTGTAATCGTCGCCGGCGTCCTCGGGCTTGGGTTTCTGGCGGCTCTTGGACACCATCATCTGAATCGGGTAGCGCACATAGTTGCTGTACTGCTGAATCAGGCTCTTGAGACCCCACTCGGTCAGGAAGCGATCGTAGGTCTCGGCCTCGCCGTCGGCATCGAGCTTCTCGTTCTCGCGCAGCGTCAGGATGACATCGGTACCGTGCTCGGCGCGTTCGCCGTCCTCGATGGTGTAGCCCTCAAGACCGTCGGATTCCCACACATGGGCGACATCCTCGCCATAGGCGCGGCTGACGACCTTCACATGGCTGGCGACCATAAAAGCCGAGTAGAAGCCCACGCCAAACTGACCGATGATGTCGACATCGGAGCCCTGCTGCTCGGCGTTCTCGGTCTTAAACTCCTCGGAGCCGGAATGGGCGATGGTGCCCAGATTGCGCTCCAGCTCCTCGGCGGTCATGCCAATGCCGTTATCCGAGATGGTAATGGTGCGGGCGTCTTTATCAAAGGAGACGCGAATGGCCAGGTCGCCCTGGTCGATCTTGACGCTCGGGTCCTGCAGGCTCTTAAAGTTGAGCTTGTCGACGGCGTCGCTCGCGTTAGAGATAAGCTCGCGCAGGAAGATTTCCTTATTGGTGTAGATGGAGTTGATCATGAGGTCGAGCAGTTTTTTGCTCTCGGTCTTAAATTGACGCATGTGCAGTCCTTTCGCGCTACCCCCGTCCGCAAAAACGGCCCGGTCGCCCGAGCCGCATCGCAGACCTGCTATGTTAAGACTTAGATTTTATAACCCATTAGCGCGCATATATACATACGGAATCGAAAAACTGTATGTTGAAACGACCGTGCGGCGGATGCCAAGGAGTGTCCCCAGCTGCCGGCAGAAAAGGAACGTCCCTATCTGCCATCTACGCGCTTGGCCATCCAGACATGGGGCTGGCCCTCGTCTTCGTAATCTACCGGGGCGATTTGCGTGTAGCCCGCCTTTGCATAGAGCGGCAGCACGTATTCCTGCGCATGCAGCTTAATAAGCTTAGCGCCGGCATCGCGTGCACACGAAGCACTGGTATCGACGATCGCACTCGCCAGTCCGCGACGACGCATAGCCGGCAGCACGGCGAGCGCCCCATAATGTAGGTCTCCCCCGCCACAACGCCTTCGTCCATGTCGCATGCCGGCAACACCGGGGCCTCTGCGTCAGCCACGCGCTCAAGCTCTTCGGGAAACACGCGCGAGCAACCGGCAAGCTCGCCGTCTACATAGAGCGTCACATGAATGCAGTTCGGGTCCTCGTCGATAGCGTCGAACTCATTCTCGTAGCCCTGCTCGTCCATAAAAACGACGCGGCGCACCAACGCCGCGTCATCAAAGCATCCCGTCTTAAGTTGGATATCCATGGCTGCCCTTTCATTCAATGCGAACGTTAGGGACAGATATTAGCGAAAATGAGCTCCGCGCACACTAAACTTCGCGCGAGCCTTCGCCAGGCAGTCGTAATGACCCACGTTATGGGCATCGCTCGCGATGAAGCTGTACAGGTTCTGATCGAACAGGCGCTGTGCCGGCTTTTTCTCGCGACCAAAGCGACCGCCGGCAATAAAGTCCGCCGAAGCCTGCAGCTTGCAGCCCATATCGACCAGGCGCTCCGCCACGCTTACATCCTTTTGAACCGCACGATAGCGCTCAGGATGAGCGATGATCACCTGGTAGCCACGACACTGCAAATCGTAAATCGTGTTCTCGTACTCTCTAAACGCATACGCATCGGCATGCGTCGAAAGCTCGAGCAGAAACTCGTTGGTCCCATCGAAATGCAAGTGCTCCGCGGCATCGATACCAAGCTCAACGAGCTTTCGATGGTTGACCTCGAAGCCCATCTGGAGCGGAAAACCGTCAGCGTTATCACGCAGCAGTTCAAAGGCATCCCACATCTTGTCGTAATCAAAATAGGGATCACGGCAGTGAGGAGTGCAAACGATTCTGGTTACACCGGCCCGCTTGGCAGCCTCGAGCATCGCCAAGCTCTCATCGAGATCGGCGGCGCCGTCGTCTACACCCGGCAAGATATGGCAATGAATGTCACGCATAGGTCAGCCTTAATCAACTAAACGTTTGCTCGGTTGGTGAAGATGCCCTTTTTGGAAGTCCCCTGATCGTCGGAGCCCTTCTTCACCTTCTTACCGTCCTTGGTGTAGTAGGAGTAGTAGTACTCGCTGGTCTCGGTCTCGCAGTAGTTCATAACGGTACCGATGAGCTTGACCTTTTCGGACTTCTTAAGCTGGCCGATAGCGTTGAGTGCCTCCTCGCGCTTGGTGAAGTCCTCGCGCACCACGAACAGCGTACCGTCGGTCAGGCTGGCAATCTCGGCAGCATCGATGAAGGTGCCGACCGGGGGAGCATCAAAGATGACGTACTGGAACTTGGCAGACAGTGCCTTTACCAGCTTGGCAAAGCGGTGAGAGACGATGATGTCGGCAGGATTGGGAATATGCGGCTCGGCATCGAGGAAGTAGAAGTTCTTCTGACCCGTCTCGACAATTGCCTGGTCAATGGAGATCTGCTCGGAAAGGACCGCATAGAGTCCGCCGCGCGAACGAACGCCGAGCATATCGGAAAGAGACCTGCGGCGCATATCGGCCTCGACCAGGAGCACGGACTTGCCGCTCGTGGCGATTGCCTGAGCAAGGTTAATGGAAACCGTAGACTTGCCCTCGTTGGGAATCGAGGAGGTAACGGTGATGGTACGAATGGGGTCGTCCACGCTCGCAAAGCGGATGTTGGCCAGAAGGGTCTTGGCGGCATTCTGTACAACGAGCTTATCGGTGTTCTTTGCCTTAGCCATGCCTATTTACCACCTTTCATAGCCGGAATTCGGCCAACAACGGGAATACCCAGGAGCTCTTCTGCCTCTTCGGCACCGCGGATGCGGGTATTGAGCATGTCTGCCAAAACGACATAGGCAACTGCGATAAAGATACCGGCGAGGAACGCGACGGCAATATACAGCGTGCGCTTGGGGCCGCTGGGGGCTTCGGGGGTCTTAGCCTCGTCGATAACGTTGATGCTCTGGGCAGCGCCGACGTTCTGAGCGACCGTACTCACCGAGCTAGCTATGGCCTTTGCGACCTCAGCCGTCTCCTTGGCATCGGTGCCGGTAACCGAAAGCGTAATGACACGCGTGGTGGTCTCGGAGGAAACAGACACCTTGTAGTCATCCAGATCGGTGAGGCCCAGTTCCTTGGCGGCGCCGCTCTTAACGCTATCGCTATCCAGCAGCGTGGCGATATCGTTGGAAAGCATCTGGCTCGCCGAGAGATCGTTGTAGCTCATCTGGCCGCTATCGTCGGTCTTGGCGAGAATGTACATGCTCGTCGTCGCGGTATAGGTGTTGTCCATCGCGGCGAAGGACACGATGCCCATGGCGATCGCGCAGACCACCGGAAGGGTGATGACCAGCTTGAGGTGCTTCTTCAGCAGCTGGAACAGTTCGAGAAGGGTCATGCAGCTTGCCTTTCATTTCCCCAGTTCGGATTGACAAAACTGTCCGTATGTTATCGCATCTTTTTACCGAGACCAAACTCTATACATAAGAAACAGGCTCTCCTGTAAAAATGTCGGAAGCAATCGTAAAATTGCACAACAACGCCGCACCCGAAAGTCAAATGCGGCGTCTACATCAATACCTATGTTGTATCGCTATGCGAATGGCTCGTCCTGCTGTATGGGAAACGTCACCGTAATGGTGGTTCCCACGCCCAACTCGCTCGACAGATCGAGCGTGGCGTGATGATACAGGGCCGCATGCTTGACAATGGCAAGCCCCAGACCGGTTCCGCCGCGTGCCTTGGACCTACTCTTGTCCACGCGATAGAACCGCTCAAATACCTTGCCCTGTTCTTCAGGCGCGATACCGATTCCCGTGTCGGCGACCGCGAGGAACGGATGGCCTTCGTCGTTGGTGCCGCACTGCAGCACAACTGTACCGCCGGGCCGATTGTAGCGGATGGCGTTGCTTGCCAGATTATAGATGAGCTCGTCAATCAAGCGCGACACGCCCTCAATGACCACAGGCTTGGTCTCATGACTTATCGTCACATTCGCCTGACGGGCGACCTGTTCAAGACGCTGCTCAACCGCGTAGATGGCACGCGAGAGCTCAATAGGCTCCGTGGACCCAATGGGCACCGCCTCGCCCTCAGTTGCACGCTCGGCCTCGTCCAAGTTAGACAGCGTAAGGATGTCGTTGACAAGCGCCGCCAAACGGCCCGCCTCACGATAGATGCGACCGCCAAAGTTGCGCAGGTCGTCCTCGCCCTCGACCATGCCGTTTGCGATGAGCTCGGCATAGCCCGAAATCGCCGTAAGCGGCGTCTTGAGCTCATGGGTGATATTCGCCGTAAACTCGCGGCGCATACGACCGTTGTCCGCTAGCACCGCCATTTGGCGCTTGAGTTCCTGGCGCTGCGACTCGATACGCTCAAGCATGGGGACCATCTCGGCATAGGCGTGCTCATAGCTACGGCGTGGGTGGTCCAAATCCACCTCTTGCAACGGCGCGATGATAGCACGGGACTCGCGGCGCGCCATAAAAAACGAGAGTACCGCACCCGCTGCCGCGATAAGCAGCATCGGCGCCACCATCGACAGCAAAATCGCCGCAACGCCAGGCTGGGCCTGCGCCAAGCGGACAACCTGGCCGTTATCAAGGGCGACGGCGCGATACAGCATAATCTCGTCGAGCGTAGAGCTTGCGCGCTCCGCGGAACCCAAACCACTCTCAAAGGCCTCGATGACCTCGGGGCGATCGCCATGGTTGGGCAGTGTGGAAGGCGACGCCTCGTTGTCGTAGGCAACCGATCCATCCTTGTTAATCAGCGTGATGCGCAAGTCCTCGCGATCGAGGCTACGCAAGAACGGGATGGGCTCCTGCTGCTCGTCGAGGGCGGCAGCAATGAGCTCGGTTTCCTGCGCCAGGTTGGCACTCGTGGCATCCGCCAAGGTGTTTTGCACAAAGAACGCGCCCAGCACCGTAAACGCCACGATAACCGCCATGGCACAGACAAAGATCGTCACAAAAACGCGGTGGGACAGCGTATGTTTTCCCTGGGGGGCGAAGACCACGGGTTACTCCTCCGATGCAGTGGCCGCGGTGTCGTCACCTTCGGCACCATCACCGGCAGAAGGCTCGGCCAAGCGGTAGCCCACGCCGCGCACGGTCTCGATGGCGCTGGCATGCTCGCCCAGTTTTTGACGAAGCGTCTGCACGTGCACGTCGACGGTGCGCGAACCGCCGTCGAAGTCCCAGCCCCACACGCTCTGCAGCAACGACTCGCGGGTAAAGACCACGCCGGGCTTGCGCATGAGGTACTCGAGCAGGTCGAACTCGCGCAGGGTGAGCTTAAGCGGCTCGCCGGCAACGGTCACCTCGCGATGGCTGGGCGAGAGCACGATGTCGCCCACGCTGAGCACATCGCTCGCCTGCTTGACCATGCCGCCGCGACGCAGCAGTGCGCGGCAGCGACTCGCAAGCTCCATGAGCGAAAACGGCTTAGTCAGGTAATCGTCAGCACCGCCATCGAGCGCCATCACCTTGTCGAGCTCGGTGTCCTTGGCGGTAAGCATCATGATGGGCACCGTCGCCGTCAGACGGTCGGCACGCAGGCGACGCATAATCGCCAAGCCATCGGTATCGGGCAGCATGATATCGAGCAGCACAGCATCGGGCACCCGTCGCGCCACGGCAGCCTTAAACTCGCCGTCGCACGAAAAGCCCTCGGCCTCGATTCCCTGCTTGCGCAGCGCATAGACCGTCAAATCCCTGATGTTGTCATCGTCCTCGACGTAATAGATCATGTTGAACCCCTTTGCGGCCGATATGACCGCATCTTAACCCTAAAGGCACCTGTAAAAGACAGCGTCAGCCAAAACGCCCCGTCAAATAATCCGCCGTGCGCGGATCCGACGGATTCTTGAAGAGTTGCGCAGTGGGTGCGTGCTCCACCAGCTCACCCAGCAAAAAGAACGCGACCGAGTCGGAGATGCGCGCAGCCTGCTGCATGTTGTGCGTAACGACCACCAGCGTGCAGGTCTCCCTGAGCTCGCAGGCCAGCTGCTCCACCACGAGCGTCGATACGGGGTCGAGCGCCGAGGTCGGTTCGTCCATCAGCAGAATGTCGGGCTGCACGGCCAGCGCGCGGGCGATGCACAGGCGCTGCTGCTGTCCACCCGAAAGACCCAGGCCCGACTCCTTGAGCTTGTCCTTGGCCTCATCCCATAGTGCAGCGCGACGAAGGGAATCCTCGACCAGCTCGTCGAGCACGACGCGGTCGCGCACTCCCATTCCGCGAGGACCGTAGGCGACGTTGTCGTAGATGCTCATGGGAAACGGGTTAGGGCGCTGAAACACCATGCCCACGCGCTGGCGCAAACGGCAGATGTCGTAGTCGCCCAGGATATCTTGACCATCGAGCGCGATCTTACCCTCGATGCGGCAATCCTTGATGCCGTCGTTCATGCGGTTAAAGCAGCGCAGCAACGTGGACTTTCCGCAGCCCGAAGGCCCGATAAACGAGGTGATCTGCTTGTCGCGAATCTTGATATTCACGTCCTTGAGCGCATGATGGTCGCCATAGAACAGGTCGAGGCCCTCGACATCGATGCGCGTCGGCGAGGCGGCAAGATCCTCTGCCGTGGGGCGAGTCGCATCCCCAACCTCGCGCTCGTGCGCGGCCTCGGCCTGCGCTTTCATGAGTTCTTCAAGCTCCGTGGGCTCCACAGCCGCAGCAGCCGTCATACCGCATACCTCCACATCGATATCAATTCAGCAGTATCGATAGTAGAAATCGCGGCTCATATGCACGTGAGCGCATTGTCAAGTGTTTGTAAGGGCACGCTGACTATGCGGCGGGCAGCTCGATGGTGAATATCGTGTGTTCGGGCGTCGATTCACATGCAACGGTACCGCCGTGTGCCGCGATGATCTCCTTGGCAATAGCAAGGCCCAGACCGGCACCACCGCGATTGGTCGCACGCGCCGCATCCAGGCGATAGAACTTCTCAAAGATCACCTTGAGCTTTGCCTCAGGGATGGGATCGCCCTGATTGATAAAGCGCACGCGCACGCCACCGTCGTCCCGGCGTCTGGCCTCAATCGTGATAGTCGAGCCCTCATAGCTATAGGCGACGGCGTTTTTCATGATGTTGTTGAACACGCGAGCCATCTTGTCGCCATCCACGAGCACCGTCAGGTCCTCGCGAATATCAACTTGGGCTTCCTTATGCTGCTCGTTGAGGATGGGATAGAACTCGTCAGCCACCTGAGCCAGCAGCAACCCCAGATCAACATAGCCGCGCGTGAGCACGATATCGTGGAAGTCAAAGCGTGTGATATCGAAGAACTCTTCGATGAGTGCATCGAGCCGGTGCGCCTTGTCGAGAGCCACGCCCGTAAAGTGCGCACGTTGCTCAACCGGCAGCTCAGGAGCCTCTTGCAGCAGCGAAAGATAGCCCACCACACTGGCAAGCGGGGTGCGTAGGTCATGTGCCAAGTACGTGACCAGATCGTCCTTGCGATGCGACTCGTCACGCAGAGCTTGCTGCACCTTGCGATCACGGTCACGCACGCGGTTAAGGGCGCCCTCGACCTCCAAGAAGTCGCCGTCGATGTTGTCCCAGGTGTCGGGGTGATCGATCAGGCGATCTTGAATACGAGCGGCCAGCACACAATCGGCATGCTGCTCGCCCTGTTCGTAGCCCTGGTAGTACAGGGCACGGCCGCACAAGAACAGCACGCACGCGGCAAGCGCCAGCACAAAGCCAAGCATGTTGAATACAAAGCCGGCATCGAACAGCACCGGCCCTTCAATGCCGCCGAGCGCCATGGCGCCAATCGCCAACGTCATGGCCCACGCGGCGCCGCCAATCACCACGCAGCGGCGCACGATCTCAAATCGATCGATCAGCAAAAAGCCAACAAGCAGCACCGCCAAGATTCCGACGATGTTGTCGATGCCAATCAGCAGCAGGCTCAGCAAAAAGAGCAGCACCGTTGCAAGCGCACGGTTGTCGACGACCGACCTCACGTAATCAAAGAGCCGATCGGGTACCTCGAATGCCTGCCTATCGTCTTTTGTCATATCAAGATCCTCACAAGCGAAAAGCGTTATTCGATGATGTAGCCGACGCCCCAGACGTTTTTGATAAAGCGCGGCTTTTGTGCGTCGTCGCCAATCTTTTCGCGCAAGTGGCGAATGTGCACCATCACCGTATTGTTGGAGCCGGGCATAAAGTCCTCGTTCCATACCGCGCGGAACAGGTCCTCCACGCCCACCACGCTGCCGCGATGCTCGACCAGATACAGCAAGATTGAATACTCGGTGGGTGTGAGGCGTACCGGTGCACCGTCCACCGTTACGGAACGAGCATCGCGGTTGATCTCCAAGCCGTCGAGCTGGAGGGTCGGCGACTCGGCCGCCTGTGCGCGGCTACCGTAGCTGGTGTAGCGGCGAAGCTGAGCGTGCACGCGCGCGATGAGCTCCAGAGGACGAAACGGCTTAACCACGTAATCGTCCGCGCCAAGCGAAAGGCCCTCGATCTTGTCTTGCTGGGCATCGCGCGCCGTCAGCATGATCACGGGATAGGTATGGCTGGAACGGATCGTACGCAGCAGCTCAAAGCCATCGATATCGGGCAGCATGACATCCAGCAGCGCCAGATCGAACTCCTGCTCCAAGATTGCCTTGGCAGCATCGGCCCCGCTATAGGCAATCTGGACATCAAAGCCCTCTTTTGTAAGGTAGATACCAACCAAGTCGGCGATGGCCTTTTCGTCATCAACTACCAAAATGCGCTCGTTCATGCGTGCTCCTCTCGCGCTCCATTATGCCCGAGGGGGCGCCCGTCACACACAACAAGCGTGGGTGATTAAGTCGGCCTTAAGCACCCTTGTGCCCGTTCGGGCGCGGATGTGGGCCACGCACACACGCGATGATCGCCGACGCCGGCAAACGATATACTCTTGTTCCAGAAGAGACCATCCCGTCGAAAGCGAAATCCGTGAAGTCCCTCACCTCTTTTGCAAAGCGCTCAGCCCAGCTTGCCGCCGGCTTTGTCTGCGCTATCGCCCTTGCCGCTGGCGTGCCCACCGTCGCCGGCGCCCGACTTAATCTCCCGCCCCACATGTTTTGCGGCAAAACCGCCGATGCGCGCGGCATCACGGCCGAAAACCTGCCCGATATCGATGCGACCAATGCCCTCGTCATGGGCAAAGACGGCACCGTCTACTATGGGCGCGGCGCCGATGAGCAGGTCAAAATCGCCTCGATCACCAAGGTCATGACCGCAATCCTAACCGTCGAGAATTGCAAAATGGACGAGAGGGTCACGGTGAGCAACGCCGCAGCCACCGTGGGTAATTCGACCGCCGGCTTGCTCGAAGGCGACGAGCTTACCGTTGAGCAGGCACTGCGTGGCCTGATGATTCCCTCGGGCAACGACGCCGCCATCGTGCTCGCCGAATATGTGGGCAAGAAGATCGACCCTAAGACCAAAGACGCCGAGGCCACATTTGTGAAGGCCATGAACGAGCGCGCTAAGAAGCTCGGCTGCACCGGCACGGTCTTTGAGAACCCACACGGTCTGGACTTTGATGAGTGGGCTGGCGATATGCACTCAACCGCACACGACGTAGCGCTGATGATGCAGGAGGCCATGAAAAACGACACGATCCGCGAGGTCGTAGCGAGCGAGGATTCCTGGATCGAGGTCACGGGCGCCGACGGCGCCGACCATTCGCATTCCATGGACACGCATAACTATTTGCTGGGCCAAGATGGCAACATCGGCGGCAAGACCGGCACCACCGACGACGCGGGCTATTGCTTTACGAGCGCCTACAACCGCGACGGCGACGAGATCTACACCGTCGTTTTGAACTCCACCACCACCGACCAGCGCTTTACCGATACCGCAACCCTTGCCAATTGGTACTACGGCCACAAGGTCACGGTCGCGATCGCCAACACGCAGGAAAAGACCGCCAACGGCAACCCGCTCATGGCACGCATTAGCCAGACAGATTGGACGGACAAGACGATCGACGCCACGCTCGCCGACCCCACGGCGCAAGCGACCGTGTTTTCCCTTGCTGGCGAGGTGACCGAAAAGGTTAGCTACGACGATCTTTCGGGCACGGTGCATGTGGGCGACAAGGTGGGCAGCGTTACGCTCAAGCAGGACGGCACCAAGATCGCCGTCATGGACCTAGTTGCCGACGAGGAAGGTGCAGGGCCGAATCCCATTGAATGGCTGCTCGTGAAGCTCGATCG
>URWQ01000006.1 GCA_900551635.1 uncultured Collinsella sp.
GCCGCGCGGCAAGGAGATATATTGCCAGACCGGAGGGGCGCCGGGGGCGGGAATCTGGGCGTACACATTTCCTACACATCTTGTGATCCGACTAACGTTTGCCAGCCGTTAACTACCGCTCGCCGAGCATCTCTTTATATAAGGCAGTCTCATGGTTAAAGCGGATACGTCCCCCTAGCTAAAGCACAGCCAGCATCGAGCAACTCATCACGTTCTTCCACCGAGAACCCCTCGGCGTAGACGCGCACCACTGGTTCGGTCCCGCTAGGACGGACCAGCAGCCACGTGTCATCCTCGAATGACAGACGCAAGCCGTCCATATGACTAACGTTTTGCGGCACCTTGCCACAAATCGACTTGGGGTTTACGCCCGGCAGCAGGGTTCGTAACGTTTCGGCATCTTCGGCCTCAAGGCGCAAATCGCGTCGACCGTAACTCGTCTTACCAAAACTGTCCTCGAGTTGGTCGACCAGAACGCCCAAAGGCGCGTCCGTCTTTGCCATAAGCTCACACAGAATCAGACAGGCGAGGATTCCATCACGCTCGGGCATATGCGCGGCGATGCCGATACCACCGGCTTCTTCGCCGCCCATGAGGACGCCGCCCTTCTTCATCTCCGCCGCTATATATTTGAAACCGACTGGTTTGACGGTCACGCGGCAGCCAAGCGCCTCGGCAATGCGACGCACGAGCGTCGAGCATGAAAGATTGACGACGACGCGCCCCTCCAAATTGCGAAATTGAACCAAGTCGCCCAAAACGAGCGCCATGATCTGATGCGGATGTATATATCTGCCGCGCTCGTCAACCGCGCCGATACGGTCGGCGTCGCCGTCACCAGGCCAGCGCAAGCTCCGTCCTCGATAACCGTGCGCTCGCAAGTGTCCACCCAAGGCTCAACGGGGTCGGGGCAGATATCTTCTTGATCAGACACCTGCCCGGCGTGAATCTCGTGCACCTCAACGCCAAGCTCGCGCAGCAAGTCGGCTAGATAGCCCTGGGCTGCGCCGCCCATGGGATCGACAACCACGCGCAAGTGCGCGGCGCGGATGGCTTCGGCATCGACAAACGATGCCACCGCCTGCATATAGTCAGGAACGGTTATCGATCTCCGCGGTGCGATATTGCCCCTCGATCCCCTTTGGCTGGGGAGCCATAGTCTCTTCGAGCTCTTCGATGACATCCTGGTTGGCGGTCGAGCCGTCACCCATGCGAATCTTGAGGCACAGATAACCCTGCGGATGATGGGACCCCGTCACCATGAGCGCGCCGCACGCCTCACCGTCATAAGCCGCCGCCCACGTAAGGGCAGGGGTCGGGACAGGTCGCGAAGCGAGCACGGCGTCTAGCCCGTGCGCCGCTAGCACGCCCGCCGCAAGCTCAGCGAACTCGCGCGCCAGGGGCCGGGTGTCGAACCCTATATATACCGTTTTGCCCGGATTGGTCTTTTGCCACAACTCGCCGACGGCATCGGCGATACGGGCAACGTTATCGGCAGTGAAGTCCTCATCGACGCGAGCGCGCCAACCGTCAGTTCCAAAATGAATTATCGCGCACACGCGCAGACACCTCACAGTGTTTGGATCATGGTACGCATGGGGTATACCCGCAACATGCACTCGGCAACCTGCCGGCACCAGCATTCACCATTTGGGCAAATGCTGCCGAGGACATACAAGCAATAAAAAAACCGCCCCGTATGGAGCGGTTTTGCCCTTTATATATCGAGCGCCTCGGCCATCGCGGCCGTAGTGATTGCCGTGGTTCCACAGCAACTGCCCACCATTGCGGCACCGGCATGTCTCCATTCGATGCATGCGCGCGCGAAAGCTTCGGGGTTCTCGTGCCATACGGGGCCATCCTGAGTCTGGACCGGATCGCCTACGTTGGGACGCACCGTGACGGGAGTAGTCGCCGATGCAACCATCCTGGGCACCGCCGCGTTCGCGGCCGCAAGCGAACAGCAATTAACACCAACCGAGTTTGCGCCGTGTTTTTCGGCGTACAAAACGGCTGCCTCGATGTTGAGGCCATCGCCCAACAGGTCGCCTTTATCGTCAACGACAAAACTCACCAGAACAGGCATGCCGTCGGCGGCATCTCGAGCGCCGGCAAGCATGGGCTGCAAATTACGGATAGACGTCACCGTCTCGATCAGCAGACCGTCAACGCCGGCGTTGAGCAAGGCGTGCGCCTGTTCGCGCGCAATGCCTCTGATTTCACGATACTCGGCAGAGTCCTCGGCAAACCACTCAATACCGATCGGGCCCATCGAGCCTAGCAGCAGCTGAGGGTGCGCCTGGCGGGCATCGTCGACGGCCCCGCGATTGACCTCCGCCACGGACGGCGCAATCTGGTCGTGCTTGAGGGCATAGCTCGATGCCTGAAAGGTGTTGGTAATGAGCACCTGCGCGCCGGCGGCGACATACAAGCGATGGATACGAGAAACGGTCTGCGGCTCTGCCAGATTCCAAAACGCCGGTGGAATGTCGGCGGCATCGTACTCACTCAACAGAACACTGCCCATGGGGCCCTGCGCCAACAAGGTCTCGCTCGACAAGCGGCGCGCAAGTTCCTCGGCACCAAAGCGGTTGTAATAACTCGTATCCATATATATCCCGCTATTCCTCGACGCTGATTCCCTGCTTTTCGAGATAGGCGAGCCAGCGGTTCATCGTGTCCTCGGAAAGCGCATGCTCCATCATGCAGGCCTCGGAATCGGCTCGCTCAAATTCGACACCGAGCTCCTGAACCAAAAACGTGCGGATGAGGCGATGACGGTACCAGATAGCCGTACCAACCTCGCGGCCGCGATCGGTCAGGACTACCTTGCCGTAGTGCGATTGCTCGACAAGTTCGGATGCCTTGAGCGCCGAAACCGCTTTATTGACCGATGCCTTGGAGACGCCAAGGCGCTGCGCGATGTCAACCGATCGCACGCCGTTGGTTTCCCCCTCTTCGCTTTCAATGCGAACCATGCACTCCAAGTAGTCTTCGTTCGCCACCGTCAGATGTAGTTCGCGCGAGCTATTTGTCGTATCCATGATCTTCCGTCCCTTCTGCATTCAATGGCTGATTCTACCCCATCCAAGCGTCGTGGTATGCCGTGGCATACCGTGCTAGAGTTCTTGTTGCACACGACGACCAAGATTGGAGCGGTCTTTATGGAAAACACCACCACGAGCCCCGATGTCCTCGAACGCTTTTTGCGCTACGTCCAGATCAACACGCAGTCCGAGGATGCAAACTGCGACCAGGTACCCTCGAGCGCCGTTCAGTTTGACCTTGCCAACGTGCTGGCCGAAGAGCTGCGCGAGCTTGGTGCGGAAGATGCCCACGTGACCGAGCACGCCTATGTCTGCGCGCATATCCCCGCAAGTGCGGGCGCTGAGGACAAGCCCGCCCTGGGCCTGATCGCCCATCTCGACACCACCGAAGTTGCACCGGGCGCCGGCGTGAAGCCGCACATCGTACACTACGAAGGTGGCGACCTGGTCTGCGGCACGGTTGACGATAAGCCCGTTGCCATGAGTACCGCCAAGCTTCCCGCCCTGAATGACCTCGCGGGTGAGGACCTGGTCTGCAGCGACGGCACCACGCTGCTGGGCGCAGACGACAAGGCAGGCGTCGCCGAGATCATGTCGCTTGTCGCGCGTATCGCTCAGGACCCTTCTCTGCCCCATCCCGCACTCGGCATTTGCTTCTGCCCTGACGAGGAGATCGGCCACGGAGCCGAGCTGTTGGATATCGATACCTTTGGCTGCAAGTACGCCTACACGGTCGACGGCGGCCCCATCGGCGAACTGGAGTGGGAGTGCTTTAACGCCGCCGAGGCGACCGTCCGCTTTGAGGGCCAGTCCATCCACCCGGGCGACGCTAAGGGCCGTATGGTCAACGCAGGCAATCTGTTCTGCGACTTCAACGCGTTGCTCCCCTACGTGCAGCGCCCGGAGTATACGGAAGGCTACGAGGGCTTTTATCACCTTGAGGGTGTATCTGCGACCGTCGATCACGCCACAGCGCGCTATATCGTCCGCGACCATGACGCCGCCAAGTTCCAGCTGAAACTCGACCTTATTGATGCCGCCGCCTCGATGCTCAACCAGCGTCTGGGTGAGGAGCGCGTGACGGTCGAGATTAAGCAGCAGTATCGAAATATGGCCGAGATCGTTCGTGACTATCCCGAGCTTATTGATGTTGCCAAGGAAGCCTACCTTGCCTGCGGCGTTGAGCCCCAAGTGCTGCCGATTCGCGGCGGCACCGACGGCGCCCAGCTGTCGTTCCGCGGTCTGCCCTGCCCCAACCTTTCCACCGGCGGCTATTGCTACCACGGCGTCAACGAGTTCGTCCCGGTCAGTTCGCTCGTCAAGATGACCGACGTGCTCCAGGAGCTCGTCGCCCGCTTTGCATAAGCCTGGCTGCACAAGTCCAAAAGACGAATCGCCCCGTCCTCAACCGAGAACGGGGCGATTTTTTTGCTGCAATGAGAACAGGTTGACGCACGCCAGCCTCTTAACGCAAGGAGTGTCCCAAACTGCCGGCACAAAAGGAACGTCCCCAAGTGCCAAGTGTTCCGGCAACGCCGATGTTTTGGCAACGACAGCGAGCGGGTCGCATTTGAGACAAGGTGACGTGAAGCGAAAGGGCGCTGACCTTCTGGTCGCGCCCTTGAAGTTGAACGTCAGATTGTCCAAATGCGGCCCGCGCAGCGTCGAGTCGTTACGGCGTTTAGTAAAACGCCGTAACTCTAGTAGTTGGCCTCGTAGCCGTTACCGTCGCCGGTGGGCTCTTCGTAGTAGTCCGAATCGCTCGAATCGCTTGAGTCATCGGAATCGTCAGAGCTGACCGATGAGGTTGCGGTACCGTTTGCGTAGTCGTCAGACGTGTTGTTGTTCAGGTCGCCGATCGTAGAGCTAGAACCGTCGGAAAGACCCATGGTGTTGGGACCCTTGGGATCCTTGCCGGCATCGACGCGCTCCATCATTTCCTTGAGCTCGTCCTCGTAGACAAAGACGTAGCTCACACCGTCAATCATGGTGCTGTCGTCGGCGTACGAGGGCAGGTTGGCCGAGTAGATACCGTCGACATCCATACCGCGCATGGCGTTGACCGTAGCCACGATATCCTGAACGCTCATATCGGTTACGAGCATATCGGACAGCGAATTAACCAGGCCAAAGATCTTCGTGGCATCGAAGTTATTGAGAATCTGGTTGGCAAGGGCGCCAAGTACCTGACGCTGGTGGCGCATGCGCGTGTAATCGCCGTCGGCATAGGTGTAGCGGCAGCGGGCATAGGTAAGGGCGGTGGCGCCGTCCATATGCTGCTGGCCAGCGGTAATCTTAATATCCAGGTGCTCGGGGTCGTCAACATCATCGGTTGCGTTAATGTCGATACCGCCAACCGAATCAATCAGCGCCTGCATACCGTCGAAGCTGACCTCGGCATAGTGGGAAATCTGAACACCGCACAGCTCGTTGACAGCCTCGACCATGGCCTCGGCGCCGCCAACGGTATGGCAGGCGTTGATCTTCATGGTCTCGCCCTTGTACTCGACCTTGGTGTCGCGCGGAACGGAAATGAGCGTCGCCTGCTTTTGCGTGGGGTCGATGCGTGCCAGGATAATCGAGTCGGCACGATACGTATCCTCGCCCGGACGGCCGTCGGTGCCAAGAAGCAGCACGTAGAACGGATCCTTTGCCTCATCGGTGTCAACCAGAACCCGACGCAGATTGTCGGTAATGACATTAGAATCGCCGAGCTTGCCCATGATGGTGGCAAACCACAGGCCGGCAGCGGTAGTGGCACTCAGCAGCACGCCAAGCACGACAATGAGCGCGACGTGACGAATCGTGTGGCTACGACGACGTTGACGAGCGCGCTCGGAATAGCGAGCCACGTTATCGCGACTGTAGATCTTGGCCTGCGCACCAGTTGAGGGTCTTCGGGCGTTGGTATCCGCGAGGGGCTTTTTATTAAACATAGGCAACCTGTATTAGTAGATGACGGGATCGGGGACGGTAGCATGCTCGACATGCGCGCCGAGCGCCTGCAGCTTTTCGACAAACTGCTCGTAGCCGCGCTTGATGTGATGAATGGCCGAAACCTCGGTCGTCCCGTCGGCGATCAAGCCCGCTACGACGAGGGCCGCTCCGCCACGCAGATCGGGCGAGGTAACCTGTGCACCCGAGAAGCCCTTGACGCCATGAATCATGGCATGATGGCTCTCGATACGAATGTCGGCACCCATGCGCACCAGCTCAGAGGCGAACATAAAGCGATTCTCGAAGATGTTCTCGGTAATAACGGAACTGCCATCGGCAAGGGCGGAGAGCACCATAATCTGCGCCTGCATGTCGGTCGGGAAACCGGGGAACGGAAGCGTCTGGATGTCGACCGGCTTGATACGCTCGGCACGGTTCACATGGACGCCATCTTCGACGCGCTCGCAGTCGATACCCATGAGCTCCATCTTCTTGAGCACCATGCCCAAGTGAATGGGGCAAAAACCCGTGACGTCGACACCGCGATCGTCGGCCATCAACGCACCGGCAACGATAAAGGTACCGGCCTCGATGCGGTCGCCCACCACGCGATGGGTAACGGGATGGAGCTCTTCCACGCCTTCGATAGTCACGACGGGCGTACCGGCGCCAACAATCTTGGCGCCCATCTCGTTGAGCATGTTAGCGAGATCGACGATCTCGGGCTCGCGGGCGGCATTATCGATAACCGTGGTGCCCTGTGCGCGCACAGAGGCCATGATGAGGTTCTCGGTCGCACCGACGCTGGCGAACTCGAGCGTGACGGTGGTACCGCGCAGACCTTGGGGCGCATTAGCGTTGATGTAACCGTGGGCTGTATCGAACTCAACGCCCAGGGCCTCAAGACCAAGAATGTGCATATCGATCTTGCGAGCACCCAGGTTGCAGCCGCCCGGCATGGCAATTTTGGCGCGATGGAAGCGGCCCAGCAGGGGTCCCATGACGGCGGTGGAAGCGCGCATCTTGGCAACGAGCTCGTAGGGGGCCTCCCATGAATCGACCTGAGAGGTATCAATCTCGAGCGTGTGCTCGTCGAGAACATCGATCGTAGCGCCCATGCCCTTGAGCACCTTGCCCATCACGTGGACATCGGAAATATCGGGCACGTTCTGCAGCGTCGTCTTGCCCGGCGCCAGAAGCGTTGCCGCCATGAGTTTGAGCGCGGAGTTCTTGGCGCCCGAGACGGGCACGGAGCCTCCGATGGCGTGGCCACCCTCAACGCGGATAATATCCAAGGTCTACCCTTTCAAAAAGCATGCCCGGGGTGGCTAGGCCATCCCGGGCATGATGTGTTCGCAAATGGTCGAACGCTAAATCGTTTGACTATTGGGCAAGCTTGAGCTTACACCATGCGATTTCATTATAGAGGTAGGCGCGGCGTGCATCATCCTCCGACAAATTACCCAGCTTCTCTTCAAAACCTTGAATATCAGCTTTAAGCTTGTCGGCATCGACGGTCGCCAAATCGCAAGCGCGCTCGGCGAGAACGGTCACGACATCGTCCGCAACCTGGGCATAGCCGCCGGCCACGGCAAACGTGTGGTCGACAGTGCCCATGGCCTTATCGGAAACGCGAACGTAACCGCGGTCGATCGTGCAGATCTCGCTGGAGTGAGCGGGCAGGACGCCAAACTCGCCATCCGTGGACGGAATCGACACAAACGCAGCGTCGCCCTCATAGGCGCAGCTCACGGGGCACACGATGCGGATACGCATAACCTACTTCTCCCCCATCTTGCGGGCGCGCTCGCGCACGTCCTCAATCGTGGAAGCATAGCGGAAAGCCTGCTCGGGCAGGTCATCGGCCTTGCCGTCGACAATCTCGGCGAAAGAGCGGACGGTATCCTCGACGCGGACGTAGACACCGGGGTTGCCGGTGAACTTCTCGGCGACGTGGAAGGACTGCGAGAGGAACTGCTGAATCTTACGGGCACGGTTGACCGTAAGGCGCTGCTCCTCGGACAGCTCGTCCATACCCAGAATGGCGATGATGTCCTGAAGGTCGGAGTACTCCTGCAGGAGCTCCTGGACCTTGACGGCGACACGGTAGTGCTCCTCGCCGACGATCGAGGGATCGAGAGCGTCAGAGGAAGACGCAAGCGGGTCGATAGCCGGGAACAGGCCGAGCGACGAAATGCTACGCGAAAGAACCGTGGTGGCATCGAGGTGCGTAAACGTCGTGGCAGGCGCCGGGTCGGTCAGGTCGTCTGCGGGGACGTAGACAGCCTGGACGGAGGTAATGGAGCCCGTCTTGGTCGAGGTAATGCGCTCCTGGAGGTCGCCCATCTCGGTTGCCAGCGTGGGCTGGTAACCAACGGCGGACGGCATACGGCCCAGCAGTGCGGAAACCTCGGAACCTGCCTGGGAAAAGCGGAAGATGTTGTCGATGAACAGCAGAACGTCCTGGCCACGATCACGGAAGTACTCAGCGGTGGTAAGGCCGGCCAGACCGATGCGCAGACGCGCTCCGGGCGGCTCGTTCATCTGACCATAGACCAAGCAGGTCTTGTCGATAACGCCAGACTCGCTCATCTCGAGGAACAGGTCGGTGCCCTCGCGGGTACGCTCGCCGACGCCGGTGAACACCGAGGTGCCGCCGTGCTCCTGGGCGAGGTTGTTGATGAGCTCCTGGATCAGAACGGTCTTGCCGACGCCGGCGCCGCCGAACAGACCTGTCTTGCCGCCGCGGATGTAGGGCTCGAGCAGGTCGACGGCCTTGATGCCGGTCTCGAAGATCTCGGTCTTGGTGGTGAGCTCGTCGAAACGGGGCGCTGCATGGTGGATGGGGTAGAACTCCTCCACCTCGGGCATGGGCTTGCCGTCGACGGGCTTGCCCATGACGTTCCAAATGCGGCCGAGCGTCTTGGGACCAACGGGCATCTTCATGGGCTCACCGGTATCGGTGGCGATGAGGCCGCGCTGCAGGCCGTCGGTCGAGGACATGGCGACCGTGCGGACGACGCCGCCCGGAAGCTGGCTCTCGACCTCGAGGATCGTGCTCAGATGACCGATCGGGGTCTCGGCCTCGACCGTGAGCGCGTTGTAGATCGGGGGCACCGCGCCGTCAAACTTGACGTCGACGACAGGGCCGATGATTCGCACAATGCGACCATCACCGGCAGTCGTCTTCTTGGTGGCTTCCTCGACCGCAAGCTTTACGGTGTTATTAGCCATTACTGTTCCTCCAATGCTGAGGCTCCGCCGACGATCTCGTTAATCTCGGTCGTGATCGAAGCCTGGCGCACGCGACTATACGTGCGGGTAAGGGTCGAGATGATCGCGGTGGCGTTTTCCGTCGCGGAGTGCATGGCCTTGCGGCGTGCACCCTGCTCGGCAGCCGCCGAATCGATCAGGGCCTGGTAGATGACCGTCAGGATATAAGACGGCACAAGCTTGCCGAGAACATGCTCGGGAGAGGGCACGAACTCGAACGTGGACGAGATGCGCTTAGGGGCGTCGGTCTCGTTCTTACGCGGACCGTGGGCCATAGCGATCATCTCGGGGTCGAGCGGCAACAGATGCTCGACGCGAAGCTCCTGATCCACGCGGTTCTTGGCGTGGTGGTAGACAAGCTCGACACGGTCAAGCTCACCGGCACGATACGCATCGCAGATATGAGAGGAGATCATGCGGGCCTGATTGAAATCGGGCTCAGAGGAGTTGCCCTCAAAGTGCATGACAACGTTTGCGCGGTCACGGAAATACGTGGCCGGCTTACGCCCGCACGCGATGATCTCGCATTCGATGCCGTCGTTCGCCCAAGAAGCGGCGAGCTTTTCGGCCGTGCGCTCCACCGTCGTATTGAAACCGCCGGCAAGGCCGCGGTCCGAGGCAATAACGACAATCAGGCCATGCTTGACGCTCTCATGCTTCTGCAGCATGGGATCGGTGCCCGAACAGGAGGCGTCGCCGGCGACCGTCAACATGACGTCGGTCAGCGCCTCCTTATAGGGCTCGGCCTGCTTGGAGCGATCGAGGGCACGACGAATCTTGGCCGTAGAGACCATCTCCATCGTGCGCGTGATCTGCTTGGTCGTGGTAACCGAGGAGATTCGCTTCTTAATGTCGCGAAGGTTGGCCATGGGGCTTAGTTCTCCTCTGATCCAGAAACATCCGAATGGTGCTTGGCCATGAACTGCTGCTTGAAGTCGCCGATGACGCGCAAGAGCTCAGCCTTGGTGTCATCATCGATCTTCTTTGCGCGAACCTTGTCGAGCAGCGAACCAAAGCCATTGTCCATGTACTCGATGAGCTCGGCACGGAAGGGCAGCACGTCGGCGATCTCCAGGTCATCCAGGAAGCCCTCGTTGCCAGCGAACAGCGTAACGATCTGCTCGCCAACCTCAAACGGCTTGTAACGCGGCTGCTTCAGGAGCTCGGTCATGCGAGCACCGTGGGTCAGCTGCTTCTGAGTAGCCTCGTCGAGGTCGGAGCCGAACTGCGTAAAGCCAGCGAGCTCCTGATAGGAAGCGAGGTCCAGACGGAGGTTGCCGGCGACCTGCTTCATGGCCTTGGTCTGCGCATCGCCACCGACGCGGGACACGGAGATACCCACGTCGACTGCCGGGCGCTGACCCTGGAAGAAGAGCTCGGACTGCAGGTAGATCTGACCATCGGTAATGGAAATGACGTTGGTCGGAATGTAGGCCGAGACGTCGCCGTCCTGGGTCTCGATGATCGGCAGTGCCGTCATGGAGCCGTAACCGTTCTTCTTGGACATCTTGACGGCACGCTCGAGCAGACGAGAGTGCAGGTAGAAGATGTCGCCAGGATAGGCCTCGCGTCCGGGCGGACGATGCAGCGTCAGCGACATCTGACGGTAGGCCACAGCCTGCTTGGACAGGTCGTCGTAGATGACGAGCACGTGGCCGCCGGGGTTGGTCTCGCTGGCGGGCTTGCCGTCCTCGCCGTTGTACATAAAGAACTCGCCAATAGCGGCACCGGCCATAGGCGCGATGTACTGCATAGGGGCGGAATCGGCAGCGGTGGCCGAAACGATGATGGTGTAGTCGAGCGCACCGTGCTGAGCGAGGGTCTCGCGGATGTTGGCAACCGTGGAGGCCTTCTGGCCGATGGCGACATAGATGCAGACCATGCCCTTGCCGCGCTGGTTGAGGATAGCGTCGATGGCGATGGCGGTCTTACCGGTCTTACGGTCACCGATGATGAGCTCACGCTGACCGCGGCCAATAGGCACCATGGAGTCGATAGCGAGCAGACCGGTCTGAACCGGCTCGCACACCGGGGTACGATCGATGACGCCGGGAGCCTTGAACTCGATGGGGCGACGGTGCGTAGCGACGATGTCGCCCAGGCCGTCGATGGGCTGGCCGAGCGGATTGACGACGCGGCCGAGCATGGCACGGCTCACGGGGATATCCATAACGCGGCCAGTGGTGCGGCACTCGTCGCCTTCCTTGATGGAGTCGACGGCACCGAACAGAACGGCGCCGACCTCGTCACGGTCAAGGTTCTGGGCAAGGCCGAAGACGGTCTCACCGGTATCGGAGCTCTTGAACTCCAGAAGCTCGCCTGCCATGGCGCTCTTGAGGCCGGAGACGCGCGCGATGCCGTCGCCTACCTCGTCGACCGTTGAAACCTCATGCGTATCGACCGTCGCGGAGAGGCTCGTGAGCTGCTCCTGCAGTTTCTTGGCGATATCCTGGGCATTGAGGGTTTCGGACATTAGGCTTCACCTCCGTACGAATTAGCAGAGTTTGCGAGGGTCTCCTGCGCGATGCGCAGCTGCGTCTTGACGGAAATGTCACGACGCTCGCCGCGGGCCTCGAGCACCAGGCCGCCCACGATAGACGGGTCGACCTGCTCGATAAGGAATACCTTGCGGCCGAAGTCCTGCTCGCATTTCTTAGTGATGGTTTGACGCAGCTCGTCGTCGAGCGGGATCGCCGTGGTGACGGTCACGCCCACTACATCCTCGTCTTCCTCGGCAACATACTTAAAGGCAGCTGCCACCTTGGGAAGAAGGTCGAGCTGGTCGCGCTTGGACATGGTGTCGAGCACGGCGATGATCTCGGGGCTGGCAGAAGCCAAGCGCTCGATCATCTCGAGGTCCTCGAACACATGGTTCTCGGCCTTGGCGGCTTCCAAAAGGGAACGCGCGTAGGTCTCGAGCACCTTGTCCTGATAGCGGCTAGTCGGCATTCAGGCTACCTGCTTCCTGGATGTAGCGCTCGATGAGCTTCTTCTGCTCGGACTCGTCCTCGAGTGCCTCGCCCACGATCTTGGTGGCGACGGCAACGGACAGGTCGGCGATGGAGCTCGCGGCACCGGCGTAGATGGACTTGCGCTCGTCCTCGACGGTCGTATGGGCCTTGGCGATGATCTCCTCGGCCTCCTTGTGAGCAGCCTCGATGATACGGGCGCGCTCGGACTCGGCGTCCTTACGGGCCTCGAGAACGATGTCGGCAGCCTGACGACGGGCGTCGGTGACGATCGAGTCGGACTCAGCGCGCTTGGCGATGGCCTCCTGCTTGGTCTTCTCAGCCTCGTCGAGGCTCTCCTCGATCTTCTTGCCGCGCTCCTCCATGGTTTTCATGATGCCCGGCAGGGCGACCTTGGCCAGCACGATCCAGATGATCAGGAAGGCGATAAGCGCCGGGATGAACTCCGCCATCTTAGGGATGAGGATCTCCGCACCGGCAGCGCCGTCCTCGGCGAACGCGGAAACCGGCATAAGCAGCGCGGCCGCGGACGCGGAGAGTGCGATCGCGCTCTTCTGGGATGAAAGATTCATACTTGACGCTCCGTGCTATTTAACGATCAGCGCGACAACGAAGCCGATCAGAGCCAGAGCCTCGCCGAAGGCGGAGCCCATGATGAAGACGGTGAACACGCGGCCCTGGACCTCAGGCTGACGGGCCATAGCACCCGTAGCACCCAGAGCAGACAGGCCGATAGCAAGACCAGCGCCGATAACACCGAGACCGTAACCGATAACTCCCACGATTCCTCCTTTGTCGTGCGTGTCTTATTTCACGCAGGATAACCTTTTTATAACTGCCGGGCTCCATGGGTACGGGCACCGGCGGTTTAACGAATTGCCTTACCTTTAAGGCCCGAACGGAAGATTACTCCTCCTCCGCGACCTCCTCTGCCTCGGAGACATACACGGCGGTAAGGACCGTGAAGACGTAAGCCTGGATGGCGCCGACCACGAGCTCGATCGCATAGATCAGGATGAGGATGGCAAGCCAGGCCAGCGAAGGCAGGGCGCCGACGGCGTGGGCCGCGGAAACCTGCTGAAGCAGCGGCTGCATGAACATGCTCGCCATGATGGCGAACGAGCCCATGACCACGTGTCCTGCGAACATGTTGCAGAACAGACGGACGGCGAGCGTGATGAGGCGCAGGAAGGTCGAGAAAAGCTCGACGACCCACACAAGCACGTTCATCGGGAAGCTCACGCCCTGCGGGGCGAGGCTCTTGATGTAGCCGATCACGCCGTGAGCCTTGCATCCGTAGTAGATGAAGTACACGAAGGCGAAGATGGCGAGCGCGGCGGTGGAGCCGATTGCGCCGGTGCCGGGCTTCATTCCTGGGATCAGGCCGATCATGTTATTGATCAGGATGAACAGGAAAAGCGAGCACAGGAACGGGAAGTGCTTCTTCCAGTTCTCACCCACGACGCCCTTGCCGATATCGTTCTCGACGTACTCGATGATGTACTCGAAACCGTTGACGAAGAAGCCCTTGGGAACCAGGGTCTGCTTCTTCTTGAACACGGCCAGGACGATCAGGAGCACGATCGTGGAGACGATCAGCCAAAACGAGTACTGCGTGATGCCGCAGCTCAGATCGCCCACGACAGGGGTGGAGCTGAACTCGCTGACCAGATGATTAATCTCATCAGGCAGCTTTTCAAAAATTTCCACGACTTACCTTTCGACCTCATGAGGATCTCGCAGCGCCTTGGCGACGCGAACCGTGCAGGCGGCCATAAAGACCACGAAGCCGATCGCCTCGCCCAGGAGGAACATGCGAAATGCCTCTCCGAACAACGCAAACACAACCAAGGTAAAGACGAGCAGGGCGACTGCCGAGACCGCCAGACTCACCATGCCCTTGAGCATGTCCGCATTCTGCTTATCGTCAAGAACCGGCTTGAGCGTAAAGACAAAGGGAAGGAAGGCAATTGCGCCCGCGATGGCGCCTGCAACGATAGCGAGCAGATCGGCTATCTGAAACACTGGCTTCCTCGCTTTCCTTTTTACGCCTCACGGCACAGTCCCAGCCAAACATTGGTGACTATTGTACGAGCCAATCGCTAAAGTACAACCGTAAAACAAACGGTTAATACGCACCTGTACGTTTTCTTAAGGCCTTCTTTATGCCGCAGGTACGGTAATACGTTTTTTCGAACCCCTCAGGGCAAAACGTCCGTTAACAGAAGTGCGCGTGGACGACTTTTGCTCGCCCGCGCGCACCATTTCTTCGTATTTGTGACCGTAGCCGACAAGGCCCAACGACTAGAGCGTGCCGTAGATGCGGTCTCCGGCGTCGCCCAGGCCGGGAACGATGTAGGCGGCCTCGTTGAGATGGTCGTCGATGGCGCACGTATAAATATGTACGTCGGGGTCCTTTTCGGTCAGTGACTTGAGGCCCTCGGGCGCGGCGACGATACACAGCATGCGGATATCCTTGACACCGCGCTCGCGCAGGTAGCTGATGGCCATCTCGGCCGAACCGCCCGTGGCGAGCATGGGGTCGACAACCAGGCAGATGCGCTGATCGATATCCTTGGGCATCTTGCAGTAATACTCATGCGGCTCGTGGGTGACCTCGTCGCGCTCCATACCGATGTGGCCCACGCGAGCGGAGGGCACCAAGTCGAGGATGCCATCGACCATGCCGAGGCCCGCGCGCAGGATAGGAACGATGGCGAGCTTCTTGCCGGCAAGCTGCTTAAACGTGGCAGTGGTGATGGGGGTCTCGACCTCGACGTCTTCCATGGGCAGGTCGCGCATGGCCTCGTAGCCGTCAAAGAGCGCAAGCTCGCGCACGAGCTGGCGGAACTGGTTGGTGCCGGTGCTCTTGTCGCGCAGGATCGACAGCTTGTGCTGGACGAGCGGATGGTCGACAAGCGTCACGCGGAACGTATCGTAGGTGACGGTCATGGGTTGATTGCCCCTTTCGTTGCGGCCGGAAGATGGCCTTGCTGACAAGACGCCTGGCGACATTGTTGCCTCGCGCCGTGCATAAGTTTAACGGTTTGTTGTATCGAGCAGCTCGTCGCAACCCTACTGAGCGGTGTTGAGCGAACGCTTGACGGCATCACGCCAACCAGCGAGGTTGCTCTCACGGCGCTCGGCGGACATGTGAGGATGGAAGACTTTGACGATCTGAGCGTTTTGCTCCAGCTCCTCCAAATCCTCCCAATAGCCGACAGCAAGGCCCGCCAAGTACGCGGCGCCAATCGCCGTGGTCTCCACCGTCTCGCACTGCAGCACGGGGATATCCAGCAGATCAGCCTGGAATTGCATGATGAACTCGTTGCGCGAGGCACCGCCATCGACGGACAGGCGCTCAATCGAAAGTCCCACGTCCTGCTCCATGGCGCGTAGTACGTCATAACTCTGGTAGGCCATGGACTCGCAGGCCGCACGCACAATGGTCGCGCGACTCGAGGCGCCGGTCAGGCCGCACACGATACCGCGAGCATGCGGGTCCCACCAGGGAGCGCCCAGGCCTGCGAAGGCGGGGACGAAGTAGCAGCCCTCGTTGTCGCTGATCGAAGTGGCGAGTTGCGCGGACTCGCTCACGCTCGAGATGATGCCCATGTTGTTGCGCAGCCAATTCATGGTTGAGCCGGCGGCAAAGATAGAGCCCTCGAGCGCATAGCTGATCTTGCCGTCCGCGGCGATACCGATCGTGGAGACCAGACCGTTCTTGGATTCGACGATCTCGTCGCCGGTGTTCATGAGCATAAAGCAACCCGTGCCATAGGTGTTTTTGGTCTGGCCGGGATGGAAGCAGCAGTGGCCGAACAGCGACGCCTGCTGGTCGCCCGCCACGCCCATGATGGGTGGCATGTTGGTCATGATGTCGCTCGCGACGCGGCCGTAGTCGCCCGAGCTCCAACGAACCTCGGGCATCATGGAACGTGGAACGTCAAAGAGCGCCAGCAGATCGTCGTCCCAATCGAGCGTATGGATATTAAAGAGCGCGGTGCGGCTGGCATTGGTGTAGTCGGTGGCAAAGACCTGACCGCCGGTGAGGTTGTAGATGAGCCAGGTGTCGATGGTGCCGAACATGAGGTCGCCCGCCACCGCGCTCTCACGCGCACCGTCAACGTTGTCGAGGATCCACTGCACCTTGGAAGCCGAGAAATACGGATCGAGTGTGAGTCCCGTGCGGGAGCGCACCAGTTCTTCTGCGCCCTGCTCGACCAGCTCGTCGATCAGAGGTGCGGTGCGACGGCATTGCCACACGATGGCGTTATAGATGGGTTGGCCGCTTATGCGGTCCCACACCACCGTGGTCTCGCGCTGGTTGGAGATACCGATGGCGGCAATGCGGTCAGAATGGATGCCGCTCTTAAACTGGACCTCCATCATCACGCCGATCTGGCTGGCAAGCACCTCCGTGGGATCCTGCTCCACCCAGCCGGGGCGCGGGAAGCTGGTTTTGACGCTACGGCGCGCCTGGGCGACGATGCAGCCGTACTCGTCGACGATGGTCGCGAGTACCGAGGTAGTGCCGCAGTCGAGCGCCATGATGTAGGAACCGCCAAAGCTAAACGAGGCGTCTTCCATACCCAGGCTACCTAGATTCAACGACATCGCTTACACCTTTCTATTGCATCGGGTCGGACAGGACCCGCTCGATCTCTGATGCGGGGAGCGCGCCTTGGCGCAGGATCTGGAGCTCGCCGCGCTGAAACGACACGATGGTTGAGGCGTCGCGACACGGGGTCTCACCTGCATCGACAGCCACATCGACCCCCTCCAGGATGCGCTCCTCCACCGTGACAAAACTTGCCGGCGCGGGCGCGCCGTGCGTGTTGGCGCTGGTGCAGGCAAGAGGGCTGCCGCAGGCGCGGATGAGCGCCTGAACCACGGGCGAGGCCGAAGCGCGAAGTGCCACCGTGTCGTCGGCGGCGCGCATAAAGGTCGGCACGCAGGGGGCCGCCTTGACCACGATAGTCAGGGCGCCCGGCCAGCATCGTCGGGCGAGCACGCGGGCCTCGTTAGGGATATCCACGCCATAGCGATCGAGTGCCTCGGCATCATCGACCAGCCAGGCAACCGTTTGGGTGAGCTCGCGCTGCTTGAGGGTAAAGATGCGACGATATCCGGTACCGAGGGCGGGGGCCGCGGCGCCGTTGACGGTGGCCTGCGGATCGCGCGGCCACGGCAGAGGTTCACTTGTATCTTGTGGAACGGCATCCGAGAAGGCGTTGACCGCCACGGCGACACCGTAGACCGTCTCGGTTGGAATAAGCGCCAGGCCACCGCGACCGAGTAGCTCGGCCGTGCGCTCGACTGCAAGCCGATGCGGCTCGCGCGCTCCCTCGTATACCCGATAGACCGTCTGCATGTGTATGCCAGCCCCTTACGCTCTGGTGCAAGTTTGTTTACTGTGGGGCATTCTCGCACGAAACGTTCAACCTATTTGCCCAGAGCGCATGTTGGTTTGGTGAGCGGCTCTAGTAGTCGGTGAAAGTGAGGGGGTTATTGGACAGCTACGAACTTCTTTGGTCTTCCGGCGTGACGTTCTTGGGCGGCGTAACGTTCGATGCTGTCTATCGTTATCATCCGACGACCGTCGACGAGTTCAACATCGAGCTTTCCGGCTTTGACCAGCGCGGTGATCCGCGGAGCGGAGACTTTGAGGTCCAGTGCTGCGTCTTTAAATGTGCGGCACGCCGCTTCCCGAGCGCCCTCGTGGTCGATTTCGACTGAAAGGGCCACGACCTCGGCCGAGCGTTCGTACCCTGCCGGAGTCAAACCGTTGTTGAGATCGTCGGCCAAAAACGCCATCAGCGCCTCGGTGGCATGGGCAATCGCTTCTTCGCGCGTATCGCCATCGGCAAAGGCGCCGGGAATCTGCGGGAAGCTGGCGCAGTAACCGTCGTCTTCTTTTATGAGAACGCAGTCATAGGTAAATCGCTGCCTCATTTTGCCTCCAACTACCATCCAGCTTGGCGACGAATACTTGCCCACGTGCCCTTCTTTGGTCGATCACCACCAGAGCCGTTCACGGTGACAGCACGGTCACCAGAAACATACTTAGCATGACTACCGACTTGCGCGACCTTCACGAATCCATCGTGCTTGAGTAGGGCAATGATTTCCCGAAAGGTAGGAGGTTGCATGGGCCGACCTCTTTCAGCCGTCCTAATTATAAACTACTTTATAATTTTTGCTAACCAGTTAATAAATATTACTGGCGCTGTTTGGGCTCGGTGACGATGGCTCGGACGATGCGGGGGCGATCGGTGAGGTCGTGGACGATGCGCACGTCCGACAGACCCGCTTGACGACAGAGCTCGGCTGCAGCGTCGAGCGCACCCTCGTAGAGCTCGCAGGCAAAGAGGCCGCCGGCGCACAACATGTAGGGCGCCGCGTTGAGCAGACGGCGGAAGATATCGAGGCCGTCGGCACCGCCCTCGAGCGCCAGATCGGGCTCAAAGTCCTTGACCTCGTGCGGCAACGAGCGCATGACATCGGTGGGGATGTAGGGCGGGTTGGAGACGAGTACGTCAAAGGTGCCCCACTCTTCGCGGGGAATGGAGCTCACCAGGTTCGTGAGGCTAAAGGCGACCTCGTCGGACGTGAGGCCGAGGGCGTCGCGGTTTTTGGTGGCCAGATCGATGGCGCGCGGCTCGATATCGGTAGCAGTGCAGGTGACGTGGCCGCGACGCTCCCAGGCAAGCGAGAGCGAGATGCAGCCCGTGCCGCAGCCGACCTCGAGAACGCGAGCAGTGCGGGGCTCGGCTGGGGCGGGCGCAGCAGCATCCTGAGCTGAAGCCGTCTCCTGGTCGGCACCCTCAATGGCGATGCCGTATTCGTCGAGCTCGGGCTCGGGGGTTTCCACGGCCTCTGCTTCTGCCGCCTGCGCGGCTTCCTCGGCCTCGCGGTCGGCCAGTTCCTCGGCATAGGCGCGGCTACCGA
>URWQ01000007.1 GCA_900551635.1 uncultured Collinsella sp.
CCCAGGGCGACAATTTGTCATTCAAAAGGCAAGGCATGACCAGAAGGTCTATGCCTTGCCTTTTTCATGCCAACTTGTTCGCCCTGGACGGCGCTCGCTGGCGTTGCCAAAACATCGGCGTTGCCGGAGTAGTCATTGGGGACGTTCTTGTTTGACTGGTCATTTAAGAACGTCCCCAATGACTAGGGGGTCTACCGACGCATTGGGGGTTTGCGCCTTCCATGCATGACAGCCGTCTCTTTTATGTTTCCTTTAGCCGTTGCTGCCTAGGATGGGGGTTAGTCGGTAGGAAGGGAGCGTCTATATGGACGACGCGAGCGAGCGTGCAATCGAAGAGGACATGCTCGATCAGTTCAATTACTTTGATGATGAGGATGAGGAGCTAATCGACCGTCGCGAGCCAGCGCCGCTTGATTCCTTTGATTTGGTCGATGAAGAGGCTGATGAGGTTGAGGGTGAATCAGTGGAGCCCCCACAGCCTTCGCGCCTTGACTCGCTGCTTTCGAGAGCTCCCATGCACCACGGCGTTCGTGCCGGCGCGCTCCATATGAAAACTGACTGGCACCAGATCGTGACGGCAGGCGATGAGCTTGCCGTCGATGCGCCGCTCACCGATAAATCATCCATCATCTGCCGCACCGGCATGCTTATGCTGGCAAGCGGAACGGGTGCCTGGCGCGTGCGCGATACCATGAATCGTGTTGCCGCCGTACTCGGTGTCACCATCCACGTTGACTTAAGTCTTCTGTCGTTTGAGTGCACCTGCATCGAAGATGGTCACTGCTTTAATGAGGTCGTCAGCTTGCCCACAACGGGCGTCAATACCCATCGCATTTGGATGATGGAGAGTTTCCTCAAGGAAATCGAGACCTATGGTCGTCGCTTCACGGTGCACGAGTATCACGAGATGCTCAAGACCGTTGAGAGTTCAAAACCTGATTACGCGCCTTGGCAACAGGGCCTTGCGGCGGCCTGCGCCTGTGGCGCCTTCGTTTTTTTGCTCGGCGGCGGCCCTATCGAGATGGCCTGCGCGTTCGTGGGCGCGGGTGTCGGCAACTTTGCCCGCTCCCATATTCTCAAGCAAGGCCTTGGTCAGTTCAGCGCGCTGACGACCGGCGTTGCGCTCGCTTGCGTTTCGTATCTGCTGGCATTGCTCGGCCTTGGCCAGGTCATACCGGGGGCAATGTCGCACCAAGAAGGCTATATCGGCGCCATGCTCTTTGTGATTCCCGGCTTTCCACTCATTACGGCAGGCCTCGACATCGCTAAGCTCGACATGCGAAGCGGTATCGAGCGCCTTTCATATGCCGTATCGATTATTGTGATGGCGACCCTCGTAGGTTGGATGGTTGCCGAGTGTGTTGGCCTGGCGCCGGACGACTTTGCCCCACTGGGCCTTTCGCCGCTTGCCCTTACGCTCCTGCGCGTGGTGATGAGCTTCGTTGGCGTATTCGGCTTCTCGGTGATGTTCAACAGCCCGGTAAAGATGGCCGCGGCAGCTGGGTTGATCGGCGCCGTGTCCAATACCCTGCGTCTGACCCTTGTCGATGCGCCGACGATGATTCCCTTCCTGGGCCTCAGCACGGGAATGCCTCCCGAGGCAGCAGCGTTTATCGGCGCGCTGGTATCGGGGCTGCTCGCAAGCTTGGCTGAAGTCAAGCTCACCTACCCGCGCATCGCCCTCACGGTGCCTTCGATTGTCATTATGGTGCCGGGCTTGTATCTGTATCGCTCGATGTATTACATGTGCACCTTCGACACGGTCAATATGCTCGGCTGGTTTGTGCGCGCAGTGCTCATCGTAGCGTTTCTGCCCGTTGGACTGGGTGTGGCGCGTACGCTCACCGACCCTCGCTGGCGCCACACCAGCTAATTGGTACAAGGGGGACAGGTTACTTTGCACCAAATGAGTTGCGGTGAAATAGGGACTGAATTGCTGCTTAAAGGGTCAAAACAGTCCGTATTCCACCGCAACTTATGGGGTCGGGGGATTATCGGTGCCCTGCATCTTCATAAACTCAACGCTTACGAAGCGCATGCGTTTCGTGCTAGGCTGGTTCCACCACATAAGTAGTCGCAGACGCGCGTACCACGGGCGGGCGAGATGAAGTTCCAACAGCTCCATCTTGCCCGCCCGTTTTTGTTGCGTGGCGCCGCGGTACAACACAGAAAGGAATCTGCCCTTTATGCCTATCAACAAACGAGAGAGCCTGCTGTTCACCTTTATCATGTGCTTTTGCATGGTGCTCTGGATGAGCATCTACAACGTTGCCCTGCAGCACGGGGCCATCAACGGCGAGGTCGTTGCCACTGCGTGGCTCGGCTTCCTCGTTGCCTACATTTTTGCCATGTGCTGCGACTGGTTCGTCGCCAGCCCGCTCGCCAAGGGTTTCGCCTTTAAGTACTTGGTCACGCCGGGCAAGAGCTCGCCACTTGCCATGACGCTCGCCGTCAGCTCCTGCATGGTCGTTCCCATGGTCATCATCATGTCGCTGTACGGTGCCTGTGAGGGTCTGACGCACATGCCCGGCGGCATCCTTGCGAACCTGTATTCCGTGCCCGCGATCTGGATGATCAACATCCCGCATAATTTTGTGATGGCGCTGCCGTGGAACCTTTTGGTAGCCGGTCCGATTTCCCGCTTCGTCTTCCGTCGCGCCTTCCCTGTGGGGACGGTTTTCGAGGAGGAGCATGCCGAGCTCTTGGAGCAGGCTATGGCTCCTGAGTGCGAGTAGCTCGCTTAGGGATCTGCTGAGCGCGGGCGACTTGCTTGGTTGGAGCCCTAAGCGTGGATAGCTCTCTCGGCGACATCGCGGGCGTGAGCGGTGCGCATGACCGGAGGGCCCGTGCTGCTCCGTTGCCCGACGTGCTAGCGCGCAGAACAATCTGTTGGTGCATTCGGCGGCTGCTGAAGCGTTTCGGCAGCCGCTTTTTATACGGAGTTTAAATACAACAGTCTGTTGTATTACGTAGAGTGGTATATCTCTAGCGGGAAAAATGCGAGAGACGGAGCATTATGGCGTTGCTAGTAGGACTGGACGTAGGGTCGACGACGACCAAAGTTTACGCGATGCACGAGGATATGACCGAGGCGTGGTGGGGATATCGCCGCCACGGGGCGTGTCAGACAGCGAGCGTGCGCGCCATGCTCGGCGAGCTCGCCGAGCGCTTTCCCCATGAGTCACTGCGCGTTGCGGTGACCGGCTCGGGTGCGCGCGATATCGCGACCGCGCTGGGCGCCTCGTACGTTCAGGAGGTGGTCGCCAACGCGCTCGCGATCAGCAGGTTCTATCCGCAGACGCGCTGCGCCATCGAGCTGGGCGGCCAAGACGCCAAGATGATCTTCTTCCGCACCAACGATAAGGGAGACATCGAGGTTGCCGACATGCGCATGAACGGCTCGTGCGCAGGCGGTACCGGTGCATTTATCGACGAGATGGCAAAGCTCATGGGGGTCGGCACCGAATCGGGCGAGTTCGAGCAGCTCGCAAGCCGGGGAACGACCGTCCACGAGGTCTCGGGCCGCTGCGGCGTGTACGCAAAGACCGATATCCAGCCGCTGCTCAACGAGGGCATTCCTACCACCGACCTGGCGCTTTCGGCGCTTCACGCGGTCGCCCGCCAAACGATCGGCGGTCTGGCCCAGGGTATCGACATCGAGCCGCCGGTAATCTTCGAGGGCGGTACGCTCGCCTACAACCCCACACTGGTCCGCGTGTTCCGGGAGCAACTGAATCTATCGGACGATCAGGTTATCGTCCCGCGCGATCCGCAGATCATGGTCGCGCGCGGTGCCGCCCTGTCGCTGACCGACATGTTCGCATCGTCCCAACCGATCGACCTTCCCGACGCTTTTGTCCGGCTGGATAAGCTCGAGACGGTCGCGCCCGCAAGCGGGGAGGGACGTCTTGCCCAGCCCTTTTTTGCCACACCTGTCGAGCAGGCGGATTTTACGGCACGCCATGGCAAAGAGACGCCGGCAAAGGGTCCGGATGCGTATGCGCCCGGAGAGACGGTGCGTGTGGCGCTCGGTATCGATTCGGGGAGCACGACGACCAAGTTCGCCCTGGTCGATGAGGCGGGTGAGCTTGTCGATTCGTTCTACGCGTCTAATAACGGCAGACCGCTCGACGTCGCCCAACAGGGTCTTGTCAGCTTGAAGAACCGCTGGGAGACAGCGGGAGTCACGCTTGCGATCGATGCCGTGGGCACCACGGGATACGGCGAGGAGCTTTTCGCGCGCGCGTTCCACGCCGACTACCATACGGTCGAGACGGTCGCGCACGCCCGCGCCGCGTGCGCATGCGTTCCCGATGCGACCTTCGTGCTCGACATCGGCGGACAGGATATGAAGGCCATCTGGCTCAACCACGGCGTGCTGACCGATATCGTCGTCAACGAGGCGTGCTCTGCGGGCTGCGGCTCGTTCCTCGAGGGTTTTGCCAAAAACCTCGGAATAGCCGTTGAGGATATCGCGACCGAGGCATTTTCGTCCAAAGCCCCCGCCGTTCTCGGCAGCCGCTGCACGGTGTTCATGAACAGCAGCGTCGTTTCCGAGCAGCGGCGCGGTAAGGGTCCGGGCGACATCATGGCCGGTCTCTGCCGTTCGATTATCGAGAACGTGTTCACCAAGGTCATTCGCGTTTCAAATCTCAACCGTCTGGGCGACAAAGTCGTCGTCCAGGGCGGCACGTTCCGAAACGACGCGGTGCTGCGCGCATTCGAGCAGTATCTGGGCAAACCCGTCACGCGTGCGCCCCACCCGGGGCTGATGGGCGCTATCGGTATCGCCCTGCTCGCGCGCGAGGAATGCCGCAAGGGCGACGCCGGCACGTCGTTTATCGGGCTCGATGCCGTGGAGCGCTTCGAGCATCGCGAGTTCGGCGGCGTTACCTGCCGTCGGTGCAACAACCGCTGCCAGCGCGCGGTCGTGGCATTTGGCGACGGCTCGCTTTACGTCACGGGCAATCGCTGCCCGCGCGGCGGCGCCATCTCATGGGATGAGCTCGTGCGCGAGGTTCCCGCGGCGGAGGAGCTGCGTCCGCAGGGTGCTTGCGAGGCACAGGCACCCGGCACGGGGCGCGACCGGACCGCGGCTGCCCCCAATCTCTTTGTCGACCGCGAGAAGCTGCTGTTCGAGTCGTACCCCACGGTTCCCGTCAGCGGGGGGCGCGATGTCACGATCGGCATTCCCCGTGTGCTCGAGTTCTGGGACACCATGCCGTTCTGGTCGACGTTCTTCAGCACGCTCGGCTTTAAGGTGCGCGTCTCGGGACGCAGCACCAAGGCGATGTACGAGCGCGGTCTGGCGCACGTCACATCCGACACCGTGTGCTTCCCGGCCAAGCTCGTCCACGGGCACATCCGCAATCTCGTCGACGCCGGCGTCGACCGCATCTTCATGCCCATCATCACGACGGTGCCCACCGAAAACACCGCCTCTACCAGCGAGTGGATGTGCGCCGTCGTAAAGGGATACCCCTACGTGATGCGCAATTCCGATAACCCGGAGGAGCGTTTCGGCGTTCCGTTCGATACGCCGCTGTTCCACTGGTACGACGAGGGCGACCGAAACCGCCAGCTCAAGGCGTGGTGCAAGGAGACCTTCGATATCGATGCCGACCTGGTTGCCAAGGCGACCGAGCAGGCGGACCGCGCGCAGGAGACGTTTGAGAACCAGCTGCAGCTGCGCGGCAGGCAGGTGCTCGAGAACGTGCACGAGGACGGCGGCTACGCGGTGGTGATCGCTTCGCGCCCGTACCACAACGACCCGCTGGTCAACCACGGGCTGCCCAAGCTCTTCTCTGAGCGCGGCATCCCCGTGCTGACGCCCGATGCGGTGCCGGGGGTCTGCAACGTCGATCTTTCCAACAGCCGCATCGACATCGTGAACAACTACCATGCGCGCATGCTGTCGTGCGCGGTCATCGTCGCATCGACGCCCGAGCTCGAGCTCGTGCAGATGGGCAGCTTCGGCTGCGGCCACGATGCGTATCTCACCGACGAGATCGCGCGCATGATGGGTGAGATGGGCTCCAAGGTTCCGATGATGATCAAGCTCGATGAGAGCGACGTCGCCGGTCCCATGGGCATTCGCGTGCGTTCGTTTATCGAGTCGGTCAACCGTCGTCGCGCGGAGGAGCGTGCCGAGGGCGCCCGGGTGCACGCGGTCCATCCGCTCGACGACCCGTATAAGGTCAAGTACACCAAGCGCGACCGGCACGACAAGATCGCGCTGGTCCCCAACACCTCCCATGCGTTCTGCAGGCTCATGACCGCGGCGATGCGCAATCAGGGCGTGCGCGCCGAGGCCCTTGATATCGGGCGCGAGGATGCCATCCGCCTGGGCAAACGCTATGTGCACAACGACATCTGCTTCCCCGCGCAAATCGTGATCGGCGAGGCGCTCGCGGCACTCGAGAGCGGTAAGTACGACCCGCACGACGTCGCCGTGGTGACTGGCAAGTATATCGGCGACTGCCGCCTGACGCACTACATGCCCCTGCTGCGCCGCGCGCTCGACGACGCGGGATACGACTATGTCCCGGTGCTCACCAACGACGACGTCGATGCCCACAATGCGCATCCGGGCTTCAAGCTCGGCCTTGGCCCGAGCATCCAGATCGCCTACGGTCTTCCCATGATCGATGCCCTCGAGGCTATGCTTAGGCGCATCCGTCCCTACGAGCTCGAGAAGGGCGCGGCGGACGCTGCGTTCGACCGCGCGCTCGATGAGGTTATCGAGGGCATGGAGCGCTCCGGGCTGAGAGGCCAGGCGACGGGCTTCAAACGCGCGCTTGCGATCATGGACGCCGTTCCGTACGACCGCTCGAACCCGCATCCGACCGTTCTCATCGTGGGCGAGTACCTGCTCAATTTCCATCTCGGCGCCAACCACGAGATCGAGCGCTACCTCGAGGACAACGGGCTCGAGGTCATCGAGGCGCGCATGACCGACGTGATCCGCAAGACCTATTTCTACAAGCATGCGCAGTCGCGCGAGTTCCACGTCGACCTGTCGCTGCCCGAAAAGGCCTGGTACGCCACGGCGGACAACCTGTTCGAGCTCGCGCACGACCGTTGCGACCGCCTGGGCGCGGCGAGCCCGCTCTACGAGCCGCCGACGCGCATGCCCGAGCTCGTGCGCGCGAGCGATAAGATCCTGCACCATACGTTCGATGCGGGCGAGGGCGTGCTGATTCCGGCGGAGATTCTCGAGCACGCCAAGCGCGGCTGCCGCAACTTCGTGATCCTGCAGCCGTTCGGGTGTCTGCCCAACCATGTCGTGGGGCGCGGGCTCATCCATGCGCTCAAGGAGCAGTATCCCACGGCGCAGTTCCTGCCGCTCGACTACGATCCCGACGTGAGCTTCGCCAACGTGGAGAACCGTCTTCAGATGCTCATCATGAACGCCAAGGCGCAGAGGTGCGGTGAGGCGCATGGCGAGACCGCGTAAGGACGCCGATGCGCCCGATGCGCGCACCCGTATCATCGAGGCGTTTTGGGAGCTCATCGAGAACAACAGCATCTTCGAGCTGTCGGTTGGCGAGGTGACCCGCGCCGCCCAGTGCAATCGCGGAACGTTTTACTACTATTTTCACGATTTCGATGAACTCGTCGCCATCGCCATAGCCCAGCTGCTGCAGGATAACGAGCTCATCACCGATGCCCTCTGGCATTTTTCGAGCGAGGGCGACCTTTCGGCGTTCGACCGGCGCGACGTCCGCTGCCTGCTGCGGCGCATCGTCATCACCATGAGGGCGGGTGTCGCCGAGCAGGTCGTGCAGGGCATCCATACGATCATCATCGACCGCGTGAGAGAGATCGTCCACCCCGACGGAGAAGAGCTCAAGGCAGATTCGAGCTTTGCGGTGGGCTTTCTGGTCTCGGGCATCATGGGCTTTGTGATGGCGGTCGGCTTTGCCCGGGAGGGCGGCGAGGAGATAGACCTCGAGCAGCCGGGGGACAGCGCGTGCGCGTACCTGAGGGCGGTCGCCATGCAGACGGTGGAAACGGTCGCGCAAGTCGAGGGCGTCGATACATCCGAGCTGCTCGAACGCGTCTCCAAGGAGGCCGATGCCTATCGCGCATCGCGTGCGACGAGTCCCGACGTGGTGAAAGACGCCTAGGGTTTCTCTTGCGGGGCGCCTGTCGCGCATCGCGCGGTGAGTCCCGCGATGCGGTCATAACCTGCATTCATGTGAGCCGGGTTTATAGATATTCCTCCAGCTGTTAACATAGACTACCTGTGGGTAAAGAGACAAAAGCGCCGCCGACGGGCGGGCGTTTTGATTTCGATGAACTCATGTAAGGAAACGAGCATGTTAGATAGATTTACCGATCGAGCGCGCAAGGTCATGTCCATGGCCAAGCAGGAGGCGCTCGATCTTCATTCAAATAAGGTGGGTACCGAGCATCTGCTGCTCGCGCTTGCCAAGGAGGACGAGGGCATTGCCGCCGAGGCACTGCGTTCGCTCGACATCTCCTACGACGACATCATGGACACCCTCAAAGAGGTCCAGACCACGGTTCCCGAGCCCAGTGAGGAGACCGAGGCGGCCAAGCTCGCCTTTACGCCGCTCGTCATTAGCGTGATGGAGCGTTCATTCCGCGTGGCGCGTGAGAACAACCAGACCTACGTGTCGACCGAGCACTTGCTGATCGGCATCGTCGAAGAGGGCAACGGCATGGCCATGGACATCCTCATGCGCCTGGGTGTGTCGTCCGCCTCCATCAAAAAGGCTATCGAGAAACTCACCGCCAAGGACCAGGACAAGAAGCGTCCGCTCGCCGGCGCCGGTGCCGGTCGTCCCGGTGCGGGCCTGCCGTTCTTTAGCGGCTCGGACGCGTCGCAGCAAAAGGGGAGTGGCACCGATACGCTTAAGCAGTTCGCGACCAACCTTACGCAGAAGGCGCGCGACGGCGAGCTCGACCCTGTAATCGGTCGCGAAAAGGAAGTCCAGCGCATGATGGAAATTCTTTCGCGCCGCACCAAGAACAACCCGCTCATTCTGGGCGACCCCGGCGTGGGCAAGACGGCCATCGTCGAGGGCCTGGCTCAGCAGATTGCAGCCGGCAACGTGCCCGAGAACCTCATGAACCAGAATATCTGGACGCTCGACCTGCCGGGCCTCGTGGCGGGTGCCAAGTATCGCGGCGAGTTTGAGGAGCGCCTCAAGAACGTGATTCAGGAGGCCACCGAAGCCGACGACGTCATCCTGTTTATCGACGAGATGCACACCATCATCGGTGCCGGTTCTGCCGAGGGCTCCATCGACGCGAGCTCCATGCTCAAGCCCGTGCTCGCGCGCGGCGCCTTCCAGATTATCGGCGCCACCACGGCTGAGGAATTCCGCAAGTACCTCACCAAGGACCCGGCTTTCGAGCGTCGCTTCCAGACCATCGACGTCGAGGAGCCGAGCGTCGAGGACACGGTCAAGATCCTGACCGCGCTCAAGCCGCGCTACGAGGAGCACCACCATGTGCGCTATACGCAGGGTGCTATCGAGGCCGCCGCGAACCTTTCCAACCGCTACATCCAGGATCGCTTTCTGCCCGATAAGGCCATCGACCTCATCGACGAGGCCGGTGCCCGCGCTCGCATCGCCGCGAATCGCGCGCCCGAGCCGGTGCGTGAGGCCGAGCATCGCATAGAGGAGCTCAAGGCCGCCGCGCAGGAGGCCACCGAGAGCGACGATATGAACAAGGCCGCCGAGATCACCGAGCAGCAGAAAGCTGCCGAGATTGAGCTCGCCGAGGCCAAGGCCGCCTGGACGGCCGAGCTCGACGCCAGCCCGCTCACCATCGACGTGAGCCAGATCGCCGATATCGTGTCCGTGACTTCGGGCGTGCCGGTGTCCTCGCTTACCGAGAGCGAGAGCCGTCGCCTGCTGCAAGCCGAAAGCGTGCTCAAGACGCGCATTATCGGTCAGGATGAGGCTGTCGAGGCCGTTGCCAAGGCCGTGCGCCGCAGCCGCTCGCCGCTCAAGGATCCGCGTCGCCCCGGCGGCAGCTTTATCTTCCTTGGTCCCACCGGCACGGGCAAGACCGAGCTCGCCAAGACGCTCGCCGAGTACCTCTTTGGCAGCAAGGATGCACTCATCAGCTTCGACATGTCCGAGTTCGGTAGCGAGTTCGAGGTCTCCAAGCTCATCGGTAGCCCTCCGGGTTACGTCGGTCACGACGAGGGCGGCCAGCTCACCAAGGCCGTTCGTCGCCACCCGTACTCGGTCGTGCTGTTCGACGAGATCGAGAAGGCGCACCCCGATATCTTCAACATCTTGCTGCAGGTGCTGGAGGAGGGCCGCCTGACCGATAGCCAGGGCAAGACGGTCGACTTCCGCAACACCGTGATCATCATGACGTCCAACGTGGGCGCCCGCGAGATCGCGCAGGATGCGAGCGTTGGCTTTGGCACCACCGGCGAGCAGGGCCTCACCTCGAGTGAGATCAAGGGCCGTGCGATGGGCGAGCTCAGGCGCCTGTTCCGCCCCGAGCTGCTCAACCGTATCGACGATATTGTGGTGTTCCAGAAGCTCTCGGGCGAGAACCTGACTAAGATTGCGCACCTGCTGGTGGACGATCTGCGCCAGCGCCTGATCGCTAATGGCATGAACATCAAGCTTACCGATGCGGCCTACGACAAGATCGTGGCCGAGGGTACCGACCTCACCAACGGCGCGCGCCCTCTGCGTCGTGCCATCCAAAAGCTCATCGAGGATCCGCTGTCCGAGGAGCTGCTGGCCGGCGAGTGGGGCGAGGGCGATACCGTCCTGTGCGACGTGGTCGACGGCAAGTTTGTCTTTAGCCACGGCACGGGCGAGATTCCGGCACCGCGTCCGGCGGGCACGCTCGGTGGCGATACCGCTCCGGCGGTGCCGCACACCGGAAACGCCGCGCCTGTGAGCAGTGGCGTGAGCTCGGGCCCCGGCGGCATGATGCAAGCCGGTTCCGGCGCGCTGTAGGGCGTGGCGACAATTTGATACGCGCAATCGAGGCGCTCCGGAAAGGGCGCCTCGATTTGTAGAGCTGCGGAAGTTGTGACCGTTACGCTATGCGGTCCACCGTTAGCCGATGATGCGAGGGCGCTCGGCGTTTTCGACTGGTTTATGCACGCAAAGTCTGGGAATATACAAGTCGCATGTCTTACCGTCTAACCAGTTGCGCCAAGGAGGCACCATGGACTACAAGATTACCGGCTACGAGCCCGCCCAGCTGTTCCATTTCTTTGAGGAGGTCAGCGCGATCCCCCGTGGGTCTGGCAACGAGAAGGGCATCAGCGATTTTCTGGTCGCGTTTGCCAAGGAGCGCGGTCTCGATGTGTATCAGGACGAGGTCTACAACGTCATCATTCGCAAGCCCGCATCTGCCGGCGCCGAGAATGCCCCGACCGTAATGCTGCAGGGCCACATCGATATGGTGTGCGACAAACTGGGCTCCGTTGAGCACGACTTTACGACTGATGGTATCGACTTGGTCGTCAAGGACGGCGTCCTCACCGCTAACGGCACCACTCTGGGTGCCGACAACGGTATCGCCGTCGCTCTGATGCTCACTGTTCTCGATGACGATTCGATTGTTCACCCCGCCCTCGAGTGCGTGTTCACCACCGACGAGGAGACCGGCCTGGTTGGCGCCGAGACGCTCGACAAGTCCCAGATCAGCGCCCGCACCATGATCAACCTCGACTCCGAGGAGGAGGGCGTTGCCACCGTCAGCTGCGCCGGCGGCGTCGTCGTTACCTACACCTGCCCCATCGTGCGCGAGCACAAGACCGGTAGCACCCTCACGCTCGACATTTCCGGTCTGTTGGGCGGCCACTCCGGCAGTGATATCAACCTGGAGCGCGGCAACGGAAACCTCATCATGGCTCGCATCATCGACTGATGGTCGCCGGTGAGCCCGCCATCGTCAGCTTCAACGGCGGCACCAAGGACAACGCCATCAACCGTGAGTGCAAGGCCGTTCTGGTCTATGCCGATCACGCTGCCGCCGAGGCCGCGGCCGAGATCGCCCGTGGCATCATCGCCGACGTCACTGCCGAGCTCGAGGTCTTCGACCCCGGCTTTACCTGCACTGTCGAGATTGCCGACGACGCCGAGGTCGAGGCCATGGACCAGAAGTCCGCGCTTGCCCTCATCCGCGCCCTGCGTCTTGCCCCTAACGGCGTGATTCGCCGCAACGTCGCCACCGACGGTTCTGTCGAGGTTTCCTCCAACATCGGTGTGGTTGCCACCTCTGACGACGAGGTCAAGATCATGCTGTCCCCGCGCTCCTCGATCACCTCGCTGCAGAACGAGTTCAAGGACCGCCTGCAGACGCTGGCCGATGTCCTGGGCTTCGACGCCAAGTTTGAGTTCGAGTATCCCGGCTGGAGCTATGCCGAGCATTCGCCGGTTCGCGACGTCTTTGTCGAGAGCTATCGCGAGCTCTTTGGCTCCGAGCTGCGCATCGAGTCCATTCACGCCGGCCTTGAGTGCGGCCTGTTTGCCGAGGCCCTGCACGGCCTGGACGCCATCGCCGTGGGCCCGACGCTCTCCGATGTCCACACCCCGGACGAGAGCATGGAGCTCGCTTCTGCCGAGCGCTTCTACGAGCTGCTCATCGACGTCCTCAAGCGCCTCGCTGCGTAAAGGTCGCGCTAGCAGCAGTTCGAGCCACGTGCTAGCAGATTGCAAATGACATTACGAGAGGGGGCATCCGAGCTTTTGCGACGGGTGCCCCCTCTCTTCTTTTGGGAAATGGGAGATTACGGACACCTAGCCCATATCCGCCTTGATGAGGTCGAGGGTGCGCTGGCAGTTTTCGCAGACGGGGCCGAGCATATGCTCGCGCAGGTCCGCCATGCCGGGCAGGTCGGCGTATTCGTCCATGACCTCTTCCATGCAAATGGGTACCTCGTAGGCGAGGTCCATCATGGTCGCAAAGCAAAACTTCTCGGATAGCCCGGCATCGGTGAGCGCCGCCTCCAGCGCGGGGTCGCCCATACCGTAGTATCGGCGGATAGCGCCTGGGCCGATGCGCCCCACACGATTTTCGCCGCCAACGCTCATGGCAAGGCGCGCTCGGCGGCGCATACGTTCGTATGCCAGCCCCGATGCAACGTCATACATACGAGCCGTCATAGCTGTGCCGCCGTTTCCAAGAAGCAGGGAATAGTTCTTCGCATGCGCGTCCGGTGCGCCGATGATGGCGTTAAAGAAAAGTATCTGCGTAAACAGATACAGGTTAAGTTGATGGTGGCTCGTATTGACGAGGAGTTCCTGAATATCGCGTGCGGTCGGGCCGCCGTCTGCCGTGTACTTTTGAGCGGGCATCACTCCAAGAGCCTGACAGAGGTCTTCTTGGTGTAGACGCATGATTGTTCCGTCTTTGACTTTCACGCGGTCATATCGCTCAACAATGAGGGCGGGTTCGTCCTCAAATAAGCGATACTCAACGTTCGCCGTTGCGATACCCGCGCGCTGGGCGCTTTTCATGCAGACAAACTCATTAAGAGCCTCAAGGTTAAATCCGATGACGCCATTTTTGAAAATATGCGTCGTGGGCGAGGAGCCCACGCATTCGCACCAGCGACCGTCTATGAGTGCGAGAGCGAACTTGCCCTGATTGCCTCCAAGTGACCAACTTTCATCTAGGCCCATCCACGATGCATTGCGGTCATCTCTGATTGACTTGAGTCGCAGTGCAATCTCGTGATCGCCTATAGGGCGGTATTCGCTGGTGCGATGCAAGACGGCGTTGACGTCTTCTTCGGCGCAAAACTGCACTCCACCCGGACAGTCAAGTCCGATATGGCTGAGTAGCGCAACGGCATTGTTGGGTCTAACGTCGAATTCGGCAGCAATCGCCTTTCGCTGATCCTCGCTGTCGGGTAGAAGACCAAACAAGTACGGATTCATGACCTGTTGGCCGTATGTGCGATTTGATATGGGAATGTTGGTCGATAGGGCTGGCCCGTCATAATCTTGATCGTAGACAAAACTGACTAGACCGCTCTCATCTTGCATGAGCGTTCCTGCGGGTACGCCGCAAATAATAGTCCGAAGCGTTTTTCTGGCCATTGGCTATCTCCCTTCGGGCTTGGTTTGGGCAGATGCGCTTGTGGCAATCGAGACTCCGAGATTGGACATGGCGAAATCGGCGAAGGCCTTGTCGTAGAGCTCGGACGTAAAGGGGGCGTCTGCAAGAACCGGAATGGCGGCGCAGCGACGGTGGCTATGAGAGGGACGTTGAACGTGATGGCACCTGGGGGTGCTACAAGGTTGCAAATCGGCATGCGGGGCGTCGACTGGTTGCTCGTTATTCGTTTTGGCGATATCCCCTTGAGCGGCGAGCGCCAGTCCGAGAGCATTGAAGATTGCCAACAGCTTGTCGAGTCGAATGCCGGTGGCGTCTCCTAGCTCGAGCGATGCGAGCAGACGCTCCGAAACACCGGCCTTTTTGGCGAGGGCGGCACGGGTGAGACCCTGAGTCTCGCGTGCCTGGCGCACGTAGATGCCAGCTTGGCGCGGTGTGGTGATGGGAAGGGTATCCACGGCGATCTCCTAACGTGCAGACTTTTGCATATCAGTATGACATGCAAAAGTCTGCACGAATAGGCATTATGCAAAACTCTGCATGAGACTCCTACATTGACGTTGGCTTATGAGAGGCGTTTTTTTATATCGCGAGGATTCCGAGGTGCTCAAGCAAGATCTTAAGCCCGATGAGGGTGAGCACGACGCCGCCCACGATGGTGGCGGGTTTTTCGTAGCGCGCGCCAAAGGTGTGGCCGATCGCTACGCCGGCGACGGAGAAGATAAACGTTGTGATGCCGATAAGCGATACAGCGGGAACGATGTCAACCGAGAGCGCCGCAAATGAGATGCCCACGGCCAGGGCGTCGATTGAGGTGGCGATGGCGAGGATCAGGTACTCGCCCAGGTCAATCTTTTCGGCATCCTTGCCGTCGCCTTCATCCTCGTCCTCGGTAAAGGCCTCCCACAGCATTTTGCCGCCGATGAAGGCCAAAAGGATAAAGGCGATCCAGTGGTCGATGGGTCCGATGATGCCCATGAATTGACTGCCGAGCGCCCATCCGATTACGGGCATGCCGGCCTGAAAGCCGCCAAAGAACAGGCCGAGCACTACGGCGGCCTTAAGGTTGATCTTCTTCATGCCAAGGCCCTTGCAGATGGAAACGGCAAAGGCGTCCATCGAAAGGCCAACGGCGAGCAACGCGAGCTCTGCGAGTCCCATAGTCTGGCTCCCTCTCTGCGGGCGAACCCGCGTGTACTTCTGCCGGGGGAGCAAAAAAGACCCGTGGCGTACGCGTTGCGCGCACAGCCACGAGTCTCGTTCATTAAGGCAAGCCAGGCCGCATCGGCCAGTGTGTTGACTTGCCGCGCCACCGGAGGCGAACCCGATCACGCGACTACTCCCTCATTTATGCGAATCCCGATGCTACCACATAAGCAGCTCATTTGGATTGGGGCTCTCAGCTGTGTTCGCTCATTCTGTAAGCATCGGATTTTGCGGGCGTCACAGGGGCAAACCGTGAGAAACTTATTGACGTTTATGGAGCGTATACGATGGGAGCGATGCCTTGGATAAGAACGAGCTGCAAAAGCGTATGGAACAGGCCATCCGCCTGACGGCACCTGGTCAGCCGATCCGCACCGCCCTCGACATGATCATCGCCGGTCACCTGGGCGCCCTTATCTGCGTCGGCGACACCGAAAACGTGCTCGCTGCCGGTAACGACGGCTTCCCGCTCAACATTTCGTTCACCTCGAACCGTCTGTTTGAGCTCTCCAAGATGGACGGTGCCATCGTCATCGACGGCGACCTCACCCAGATCCTGCGCGCCAACTTCCACCTCAATCCCGATCCCTCGCTTGCCACGAGCGAGACGGGCATGCGTCACCGCACCGCCGCTCGCATGTCGGTGCTCACCGATGCCATCGTGATCTCGGTCTCGGCCCGTCGTGCCGTCGTTAACGTGTACGTTCACGGCAAAAGCTACGAGATCCAGCCCGTCACCACCATCATGAGCTCGGTCAATCAGCTCGTCGCCACGCTCCAGACCACCCGTCAGTCGCTCGACCGCTCCCTGCTGCGCCTGACGGCCCTCGAGCTCGACGACTACGTTACGCTCGCCGACATTACCGGTATTTTCTCAAGCTTCGAGATCATGCAGCAAGCAAAGACTGAGCTTAAGGATTGCATTGTCAAGCTGGGCAACCAGGGCAAGCTCGTGCAGATGCAGCTCGAGCAGCTCGCGGGCTCCAGCATGGATACCGAGTACGACCTGATGATTCGCGACTATGCAAGTGATTCCTCCGAGGCTAATGCCGAGAAGATTCGTGCAGAGCTCGCTCGCATGACGCCTAAGGACCTGTCCGACCCACAGCATGTGGCGGCGGTTCTGGGTTACGACGACCTGGACGAGGACTCCGTCATGACGCCGCTGGGCCTGCGCACGCTTTCGCGTGTGTCCGTCGTGCGCGACGGCGTGGCCGAGAAGATCGTCGACGAGTATGGCTCGCTGCAGGAGCTCATGGACGACATCAGCGAGGATCCGGAGCGCCTGGGCGACTTTGGCGTCAACAACCCTGCCATTCTTGCGGACTCGCTGTACCGCATGAAGGGCACCAAACAGGGGAACGCATAATGGCGCCCGTATGCGCCGTGGTCGTTGCCGGCGGCAGCGGCCAGCGCTTTGGAAATCCCGGCGGCAAGCAGCTCGTTAACGTGGCAGGCCGTCCGCTCATGAGCTGGTCCATCCGCGCGTTCGATCGTAGCGACAAGGTCGGCCACATCGTGGTGGTGTGTCCTGCCGAGCGCCGTGCCGAGATGCGCCGCCTGGCCATCGACCCGTTTGACTATGACACGCCCATCAGCTTTGCCGATGCCGGCGATACCCGTCAGGATTCCACCCGTGCCGGCGTGCATGCGGTGCCGGCGGGTTTCGAATATGTCGCCATCCACGATGGCGCTCGTCCGCTCATTACGACCGAGGCTATCGATCATGCGATCGACGTGCTTGTGGGCGACCGCTCGCTCGACGGTGTCGTGTGCGGCCAGCCCGCGATCGACACGCTCAAGATCGTCGATGGCGACAATATCGTCGAGACGCCGCCGCGTGAGCTCTATTGGGCCGCGCAGACGCCGCAGATCTTTAGCGTCGATGCTATGAAGCGCGCCCACGCTGCAGCCATTGCCGAGGGCTTTACCGGCACCGATGATTCGTCGCTGGTCGAGCGCATGGGTGGGCGCGTCCGCTGCGTCCAGAGCCCGCGCGATAACCTTAAGGTGACGGTGCCCGAGGACTTGCGTCCCGTAACCGCGATTCTGCTTGGCCGCATGGCCGAGGGAGAGGACCTTCCCCATGTTCAGTAACCTGCGCATTGGACACGGCTACGACGTTCACCGTCTGGTGGAGGGGCGTCGATGTATCATCGGCGGTGTCGACATTCCCTACGAGCGCGGCCTGCTGGGCCACTCGGATGCCGATGTGCTCGCGCACGCCTTGGCCGACGCCATTCTGGGCGCCTGTCGCGGGGGAGACATCGGCAAGCTATTCCCCGATACCGACCCCGCCTATGAGGGTGCCGATTCGATGGTGCTGCTCGCTCGCGTGATGGACTATGCGCGCGAGTTGGGCTTCGAGTTTGTCGATGCCGATTGCACCATTGCCTGTCAGCAACCCAAGATCACCCCGCACCGCGATGCCATGCGCGCCAACCTTGCCCATGCCCTGGGCGTTGACGTCGAAAACGTGGGCGTCGCCGCCACTACGACCGAAAAGCTCGGTTGGGAAGGCCAGGGCGAGGGAATCGGCGCCTGGGCCGTCTGCCTGCTACAGAAAACCGTTAAGGAGTAACGAATGCGTATCTACAACAGCGCTACCCATAAAAAGGAAGAGTTCCAGCCCATCGAGTCCGGCAAGGTCCGCATGTACGTGTGCGGCCCCACGGTCTACGACAACATCCACATCGGCAATGCCCGCACGTTCATCAGCTTCGATGTGATTCGACGCTGGCTCATCGCGAGCGGCTACGAGGTCACGTTCGCCCAGAACCTCACCGATGTCGACGACAAGATCATCAAGCGCGCCAACGAGCAGGGCCGTACGGCTGCCGAGGTCGCGACGGAGTTCTCGGACAAGTTCATCGGCGTCATGCGCGCCGCCAACGTGCTCGATCCCGATGTGCGCCCCCGCGCCACCAAGGAGATCGGCCCCATGATCGCCATGATCAAGACGCTTATCGAGCAGGGCCACGCTTACGCCGCCGATAACGGCGATGTGTACTTTGCCGTGCGCAGCGATCCCAACTATGGTCAGGTCTCGGGCCGCAACATCGACGACCTTATGGTTGGTGCGCGCATCGAGGAGAACGAGGACAAGAACGACCCGCTCGACTTTGCCCTGTGGAAGGCCGCCAAGCCCGGCGAGCCCAGCTGGCCGAGCCCCTGGGGCGAGGGCCGTCCCGGTTGGCACACCGAGTGCGCTGCCATGGTGCACCGCTACCTGGGCACTCCGATCGACATCCACGGCGGCGGCTCCGACCTTGCCTTCCCGCATCACGAGAACGAGTGCGCCCAGGCCACCTGCGCCTGGCACCAGGGCTTCTCCAACACCTGGATGCACACGGGCATGCTGCTGGTAGACGGCGAGAAGATGTCCAAGTCGCTCGGCAACTTCTTTACGCTGGCCGAGGTCCTCGAACAGCACTCCGCTGCCGCCCTGCGCCTGCTGATGCTGCAGACGAGCTATCGCTCGCCGCTCGACTTTTCTTGGGAGCGCCTGGAGGGTGCCGAGAACTCGCTCACGCGTATCGCCGGTACGGTCGAGAACCTGCGCTGGGCCGCGAACCATACGACGGCCGATGCCGA